>NZ_DBHIEQ010000021.1:0-53181 GCF_057250505.1 Lachnoanaerobaculum sp.
GCTCGTCTACAACATCATCTATTGTATCTATTGTCAAAGGAATATTTTCTTTTATAACCCTGTCTACAACTCCGAGTTCTTTTAACTCTTTTGCAGTGATTTTCATTACCTCGGCAGCCTCTTTATTCTTCTTTGCATCCTTATAAAGTATTGATGCAAAGCCCTCAGGTGAAAGTATTGAATATATGGAATGCTCAAGCATCCAGACTTCATTTGCCACTGCAAGTGCCAAAGCTCCGCCTGAACCGCCCTCTCCGATTACTACGGAAAGGATAGGTACTCTCATATCGCTCATTTCAAACAGCACCCTTGCAATCGCTTCAGCCTGACCTTTTTCCTCGGCTTCTATACCGCAAAACGCTCCCGGAGTATCTACAAAACAGATAATCGGCATATCAAAGTCATTGGCGTGTTTCATAAGTCTTAGAGCCTTACGATATCCGCAAGGATTCGGCATACCGAAGTTTCTTATCTTGTTTTCTTTCAGATTCTTTCCCTTTTGCTGTGCCACCACCATTACAGGCTTACCGTTGTAGTTGGCTATTCCGCCTATGATCGCACCGTCATCACCTGAAAGTCTGTCACCGTGAAGTTCCATAAAGAATCCGAACAATTTATCAATATAATCCTTTGCCGTAGGTCTATCCGCTCTTCTTGAAAGCACTACACTGTCCCATGCGCTCTTAGGCTGCTTCACCTTAGGCTGTTTGTGGTCAACTATCTTTGTATTGTCGCCCACCTCTTCCATCTTTTTCACCTTTTTGAATCCGCAGGTATGTGCTCTTAAAAGCTTCTTTAACACACTTCTTTGGTCGGCTCTTTCCACGATAGCATCTATAAAGCCATGCTCAAGCAAAAACTCGGCACTCTGGAATCCTTCCGGCAGCTTTGTACCGATAGTCTGTGCTATTACTCTCGGTCCCGCAAAACCTATAAGCGCCTTAGGCTCCGCAAGTATTATATCCCCAAGCATTGCAAATGAAGCACTTACTCCGCCCATTGTAGGATCTGTCAGGAAGCTTATAAAAAGCTGACCGGCTTCATGATGTTTTTTGAGTGCGGCTGAAGTCTTTGCCATCTGCATCAGTGAAATCATACCCTCCTGCATTCTGGCACCGCCTGAACATGAGTAGATTATGATAGGAATCTTTTCCTGTGTGGCTTTTTCTATGGCGGATGTTATCTTCTCACCCACCACATGACCCATAGAAGACATCATAAATCTTGCATCACATACAGCTATTGCAACTCTTACATTGCCGATAGTCGCCTCACCGGTTACCACCGCCTCATTAAGCTTTGTTTTTACTCTTTCTTCTTCAAGCTTAAGCTCATAGTTCGGAAAATCCAAAGGGTTTGATACAGGCATTGTCTTGTTCCACTCAATGAAACTTCCGTCATCCACAAGCATTTCTATTCTTCTGTATGCATGAACTCTGAAATACCCTCCGCATTTCGGACAAGTATAATAATTTGCCTTAACATCCTCCGCAAAAATAGGTTCCTTACAGATCTTACACTTTCTCCAAAGGCCCTCAGGAATATCCAGTTTTTCATTTCCGGGTTCTATCTTTGCATATGTCTTTTTGAACACATTTCTAAACATGACAACACCTCAAAACTTTCATTACTGCATCTTAAACTGTTTTTCTATAAATGAAGTATCTATATCACCCTTTATAAAATCGTGGTTGTTTATTATCTCATAGTTAAAGTCGATATTTGTATCCACACCCTCTATAACAATCTCACCAAGTGCCGATCTCATCTTCGCAATAGCCTCTTCTCTTGTTTTGCCGTGTACTATCAGCTTTAAAAGCATTGAGTCGTAGAACGGAGATATCATATAGTCCTCATATATATGTGTATCCACTCTCACTCCGTTACCGCCCGGCAAATGCATACTTGTAATTCTTCCCGGAGAGGGTGCAAAGTTCTTCTTAGGGTTTTCAGCATTTATTCTGCATTCAATGGCATGACCGTCTATTTTTACATCCTTTTGAGAAACCGAGAGCTTTTCACCTGCCGCCACTCTGATCTGCTCCTTGATAAGGTCCATTCCTGTAATCCACTCGGTTACAGGATGCTCCACCTGTATTCTGGTATTCATCTCCATAAAGTAAAAGTTTCTGTGCTTATCCACCAAAAACTCAATGGTTCCGGCATTTTCATAGCCTGCAGCCTTTGCTGCACTTACTGCGGCTTTTCCCATCTTCTCTCTTAACTTATCGTCAAGAAACTCTGAGGGAGCTTCCTCAAGCACCTTTTGATGTCTTCTTTGTATGGAGCAGTCTCTCTCTCCCAGGTGAATTACATTGCCATAGCTGTCCGCCATTATCTGGAACTCTATATGTCTCGGTCTTTCAATATATTTTTCAATGTACATTGAGTCGTCTGAAAATCCCTTAAGTGCCTCAGCCTTTGCAGTCATAAAGTTCTCGGCAAAATCCGCTTCGCTCTTTGAAACTCTCATTCCCTTGCCGCCACCGCCAAGAGCCGCCTTTATCATTACCGGAAAGCCTACCTTTTTTGCAAGTTTCAGAGCTTCATCCACATTTTTTACACTTCCGTTTGTTCCCGGTATTACAGGAATTCGCGCTTTTTGCATGGTGGCTCTGGCCTCAGCCTTGTCTCCAAGCTTTGCAATAGTCTCGGACTTCGGTCCGATAAACTTTATACCCACCTCGGTGCAAAGTCTTGCAAACTTTTCATTCTCCGATAAAAAACCGAATCCCGGATGAATTGCCTGTGCACCTGTTGCCACAGCCGCACTGAGTATCCTGTCCATATCCAGATAGCTCTTAGATGCCGGTGCAGGCCCTATACAAATAGCCTCATCTGCCAGCATTGTATGCAAGCTGTCTCTATCCGCCTCAGAATATACGGCCACACTTATAATACCCATCTCTCTAAGTGCTCTGATAATTCTGACTGCAATCTCTCCTCTATTTGCTATCAATACTTTTCTAAACATTTATTCTCCAATGATGAATGTAAGCTCAGCCTCTACCGCAATCTCACCGTCTACGCTTGCTACAGCTTTTCCTATTCCAATTCTGCCTTTTGATCTGATTATTTCACATGAAAGCTTTAACTTATCTCCCGGAACTACCTTTCTCTTGAACTTTGCAGAGTTTATAGCTCCGAAATAAGCCGTCTTGCCCTTATTTTCAGGTACTGAAAGTATAGCCACCGCACCTGTCTGTGCAAGTGCCTCTATCATAAGTACTCCGGGCATTACAGGTTCCTCCGGAAAATGTCCCAAAAACTGAGGCTCATTGTATGTAATGCTCTTATATCCTACACTTTTTTTGCCAGGCTCCAGCTCCTCGATACAGTCAATAAGCAAGAAAGGATGCCTGTGAGGTATAATCTCCTGAATTTCCTTAATTCCCAACATATTCTCTACTCCAATATAAACAGAGGCTGTCCGAACTCAACTACAGTCTCATCCTTTACAAGAATTTCCTTTATAACACCGTCAAAGTCGCTCTCAAGCTCATTCATAAGCTTCATAGCTTCAATGATACCTATTACCTGACCTTTTTTCACTCTGTCGCCCACGTTCACAAAGCTCGGAGCGTCAGGTGAAGGTGAACTGTAGAAAGTACCCACAAGCGGTGAAGTAATTGTATGTCCTTTGGCACTTACGGCTTCCTCTGTATTTGAAGCTTCAAAGCTTACGCTCTGTGTTACAGGTACGGTCTGAACTTCTCCCGCCACAAGTTTTGTCTTATTCTTCTTTATAACAATTTTCTCCGCATCGGTAGCATAGTTTAATGTATCGACATCGCTCTTACTTACAGTCTCTATCAGCTTTATAATCTCTTCTATTTGCATAAGTTTACTCCACGAATTTTTTAATAACTATACTTGCATTGTGACCGCCAAAACCGAGTGAATTGCTTATAGTTGCATTTACTTCACATTCTCTCGGCTCTGTCAAAAAGTCAAGATCACACTCCGGATCTTTATTTATAAGCCCTACATTCTTGTGCATGAATCCGTCTTCAATAGACTTCACACATACAATAGCCTCTACACCGCCGGCGGCACCAAGTAAGTGACCTACCATTGACTTTGTTGAACTTATTCCTACTTTATTTGCATTCTCACCTAAAGCGCTCTTTATAGCCTTTGTCTCGAACAAGTCGTTGTGATGTGTTCCCGTACCGTGTGCATTTACATAATCAATATCGTCAGGAGATATTCCTGCATCCTTTATTGCAAGCTCCATAGCCTTTGCGGCTCCCGAGCCGTCCTCTGCAGGTGATGTAATGTGGAAAGCGTCACAGGTTGCACCGTATCCCGCCATCTCGGCATAGATATGTGCGCCTCTTTTCTTTGCATGCTCAAGTTCTTCCAAAACCAAAACTCCTGCACCCTCTCCCATAATAAATCCGTTTCTGTCCTTATCAAAAGGTATTGACGCTCTGTCAGGATCATCTGTAGTATTCAGTGCCGTAAGAGAAGTAAATCCGGCCACACCGATAGGTGTTATTGAACTCTCCGTACCTCCTGCAAGCATTACATCCGCCTCACCGTAAAGAATAGATCTGAAGGCCTCACCTATACAGTTGGTTCCTGTAGCGCATGCAGTTACCACATTTATATTCTTTCCCTTAAGACCGTAAGCAATGGCCACATTTCCTGCCGCCATATTTGAAATCATCATCGGTACCAAAAGCGGAGCAACTCTGCCCGGTCCTTTTTCAAGGAGTTTTGTGTACTCTCTTTCCATAGACTGAAGCGATCCTATTCCCGATCCTACAGCCACTCCCACCATATACGGGTCTTCTTTTTCCATATCAAGCTTGGCGTCTTCAATGGCTTCCTTGGTAGCCGCTACCGCAAACTGTGAAAACTGCTCCATCCTTCTTGCGGACTTCGGGTCCATATACTGCTTTGCATCAAAGCCCTTAACCTCGGCTGCAAGCTTGGCCTTATAGTCCGTGGTATCAAAATATGTTATCGGTCCTATACCGTGTACGCCCTTTTTGATATTCTCCCAAAAATCAGCTACATTTAGACCTATAGGAGTGATGGCTCCCATACCTGTAATAACAACTCTTCTTCTCATAGTCACCTCATTTACATGCTCATTCCGCCATCTATTTTGATGACCTGACCTGTAATATATCTGCCTTCTTCTCCTGCCAAATATGCCGCCATATTTGCTATATCCTCTGCCTCACCCTGATATCCCAAAGGGATGATTGCATTTATCTTTGACTTGGCGTCATCAGTCATCGCCTCAGTCATATCTGTCTTTATATATCCCGGTGCTATTGCATTTACGGTGATATTTCTGCTTGCCATCTCTCTTGCGGCAGTCTTTGTCATACCGATGACTCCCGCCTTTGATGCGGCATAGTTTATCTGACCGGCATTGCCCATCACACCGCTAACGGAAGAAATATTTATTATTCTTCCGGCTCTTTTCTTAATCATATATTTTGAAACAACTTGCATAGTGTTAAATGTACCTTTTAAGTTGGTAGCTATTACCACATCAAAATCTTCAGGTTTCATTCTCATCATCAAATTGTCTTTTGTAATTCCGGCGTTGTTTACCAATATATCAATCTTTTCTTCTTGTGCGATGATGTTTTCAATCATCTGTTTTGTACTGTCATAATCCGATATATCACATTGGCAGATTTTTGCCTTACCGCCGTTATCCTCTATCTCTTTTGCAACTTTTTTTGCCGCCTCACTTGATGAAGCGTAGTTTACATACACAAGTGCTCCGTCAGCCGCCAACTTTTTTGCTATAGCCGCTCCGATACCTCTGCCTGCACCTGTAACCAAAGCTACCTTTCCTTCCAACCTTTTCATCTTGCCTCCAAAATCCGACTACATACATTCTCTACATCCGCATACTCTTCAATATTGAATATCTTTACCTGTGAATCAATCTTTTTTATAAAGCCTGCCATAGTCTTGCCAGGGCCAATCTCTACAAAGGTATCCACACCCCATTCAATCATCTTTCTTATACTCTGCTCAAGATGTACGCTTCCTGACACCTGATCTATAAGATTTTTCTTTATATCATTCTTATCTGTAACAATCTGTGCATTCACATTTGCCACATAAGGTATCTGTATATCGTTTATAGTGATATCATCAAGTACCTTTGCAAGTTTTTCTCCTGCTTCCTTCATCAGTCCCGAGTGAAAGGCTCCGCTTACCTTAAGCGGCAATACTCTCTTTGCTCCGGCTTCTTTTAATTTTTCACCTGTAAGCGCTACAGCTTCCTTGGTGCCTGATATTACAGTCTGTCCCGGGCAGTTATAATTTGCCACCCAGCATCCGTCTATATCGTCCACTATGGACTTGATAGTATCGTTATCCAAAGACAATACGGCACTCATGGCACCGCCCTTTATCTCGGACATATACTGTCCTCTTTTATCCACTGTAGCAATTGCATCTTTTGCACTTATCGCACCGCTAAGGTAGAGTGCCTCGTATTCGCCAAGGCTTAATCCTGCACATATATCCGCTTTAAGGCCTGTTTTTTCGACAGCTTTCAACATGGCGATACCTGTAGCCACCATAGCTATCTGTGTGTATCTTGTATTGTTTAATTCATCATTTTCTTTGAAAATCAGATCACATGCATCTATTCCCGTTACAGTCTTTACACTATCAAAAACTGCTCTTGAATCCGCATCATTTTCATAAAAACTTTTGCCCATATTTTGTTTTTGAGCTCCCTGTCCCGGGAATAAAAATGCTATCTTCATAATTTATACTAAGCTCCCTGCATTCTTTAAAAGATTAGTTGCCTCACTCATTATCTCATCAATGATTTCTTTTGCGCTTTGCTTCTTGCTTACAAGACCTGCTATCTGTCCCGCCATAACTGTTCCGTGTACTATATCGCCTTCCATAACGGCTTTCCTTAGTGTACCGAGTGTCAAATACTCAAGTTCCTCAAAGCTCTTGCCCTCGGCCTCAAGCTTTGAATACTCTCTGGTCATGGCATTTCTAAGGCTTCTGACAGGATGTCCGTGGCTTCTGCCCGTTACAGCCGAATCTATATCCTTTGCCGCTATTATTCTGTCCTTGTAAGCTTCATTTACTATAGACTCATCGGCTACCACAAATCTTGTACCCATCTGTACGGCCTTGGCTCCAAGCATAAATGATGCCGCAAGTCCTCTGCCGTCCGCGATACCTCCCGCCGCAATAACAGGAATATTTACCGCATCAACAACCTGCGGTACAAGTGTCATAGTGGTAGCTTCTCCGATATGTCCGCCGCTCTCCGTACCTTCGGCAACCACGGCGTCCGCTCCTGTTCTTTCCATTCTTCTTGCAAGTGCCACACTCGCTACAACAGGAATTACCACTATTCCGGCTTCTTTCCACATCTTCATATACTTTTCAGGAGAACCGGCACCGGTAGTAACTACTTTTATACCTTCTTCCACTACTACTTTAGCGATATCTTCAGCATGTGGTGACATAAGCATTACATTTACACCGAAAGGCTTACTTGTAAGCTTTCTTGCCTCTCTTATCTCGTTTCTGACAACCTCTGCAGGTGCATTGGCACCACCTATAAGTCCTAAGCCGCCCGCCTCACTTACTGCCGCTGCAAGGTGATGTTCGGCAACCCATGCCATACCGCCTTGAATTATCGGATATTCTATACCTAATAGCTTTGTTATATCTGTTTGCATTACTTTCCTCTGCCCTTTTTTAAGAAAACGCCCGCAGGCGTTTTTCTCTACTTTTTATAAATTGTCTACACCCTTGTCCTTAAGGTAATTTACTACATCTCCTACAGTTAAAAGCTTCTCCAAATCCTCTGAAGGTATCTCAACACCGTAGTTGTCCTCAAGTGCCATTACCATCTCGAAAAGGTCAAGTGAATCTGCATTCAAATCATCCTTAAAGTTTGACTCCAAAGTGATCTCTGAAGCGTCGATATTTAACTGCTCTGCAATAATTGATTTCATTTTCTCTGACATAATTTTCTCCATTCTTTAGCAATATGCTTATTTTATTTTATAGTAAGTTGCAGCCTGTATAACTACAATCTTAATACACAAGTTCCCCAGGTTAATCCTGCTCCGAATCCGCAAAGCAAAATCAAATCTCCTTTTTTTGCCATGCCCTTTTTCATCACCTCATCAAGTAACAGAGGTATGCTTCCTGCCGAAGTGTTTCCGGTTCTTTGAAGGTTATGCGGCAGCTTTTCAAGCGGAATATCAAGTTTTTTTGATACCGCCTCAAGTATCCTTAAGTTTGCCTGATGTAAAAGGAATAAATCTATATCATCCTTATTAACTCCGGCCTTTTTTATAGCATTTTCTATGCTGTGAGGCACGGTTCTGATGGTGAATTTAAAGACTTCCTGTCCGTCCATCCTTATATATCTTTCATCACCATAGGAGTTGTCATACAGCGCAAATCCCTTACTTCCGTCCGCACCTATATCAAAGCTCAAAAATCCCTCTTCAATATCCGATTTTTTCAGTACCGCAGCACCCACACCGTCACCGAAAAGTACACAGGTGGTTCTGTCGCTCCAGTCCATCTCTCTTGAGAGTACATCGCCTCCCGCTACAAGAGCGTACTCAATATCAAGAGTGCTCATCATGGAATATGCAATACTTAGAGCATATATAAATCCTGAGCAAGCCGAGCTTACATCCATACAGGCACAATCACTTGCACCCAAAAGCGGTTGTAACTCACATGCGGTATTCGGAAGTCTCTTATCTTGAGTGGATGTTCCAACTACTATCAGACCCAAATCCTTACCCTCGATATTTGCAGATTTAAGTGCTTCCTTTCCGGCCTCAAACGCAAGACTTACAAGGTTTTCATTCTCACCTATGATATGTCTTTGCTTGATCCCTGTCCTTTGACTGATCCATTCATCACTTGTATCCACCATTTTACTAAGATCGTCGTTTGTCAAAATCTTAGACGGCAACTTTGAGCCTGTTCCTGCAAGTGCTATTCCCATTTTTCATAAGTCCTTTCGTAAGACTTCATCAAAGTAGTAAATTTATAGGATATTCTGTCCTAAATATCAAAATACTTTGATACTCAAAGTATTTTAATTTTGTAGCAAGTCTTTGTCAAGAGGTTTATTAAATTTCCCCGATTTTCAAATTGTACCTCATAAAAAACAATAGTATTGTTATGCGTATAATAGCATAGTTAGTATATGCTAATCATTTAGTTTTTATTAATTTTTAAATTATTCCGATACCGAATAAATCAAAGAATTACAGGTATTGTCTCAAACCTCAATACGGTTTAAATTTGTAACCAAAACCCTTTAGTTAGGCCACCAAAACCACTATTTTTCAGAATGTATTTTCCTTGTTTTTATTAAAATAATCTTGAAAATTTTATTAACATGTAGTACTTTAGATGTGTAAAAACTTAACATAGAAAGAAAGAGAGGGATTTTCTATGGCAACATTTATGATCGGCCTTGTGATTCTAGTCGTCGGCGGATTTTTTATGGGTAAGCTTTGTGACCATGTTTTCAGGCCTGATGACAGAGAAACACCGGCTTATGCAAAACAGGACGGTGTTGACTATGTTCCCATGCCAACATGGAAAAATGCACTTATTAACCTACTCAACATTGCAGGTACAGGACCTATTCTTGGTCCTATCCAGGGTATACTGTTCGGACCTGTCGCACTTCTTACCATACCAATAGGTAATGTAATAGGCGGTGCTGTGCATGATTACTATGCAGGTATGATTTGTACCAGAGATGGCGGTGTTCAGATGCCGGAGATGGTTCGCAAATACACAAGCAAAACAGTGTTCTGGGTTTTTGATGCGTTTGTATGTTTATTGCTCTTGCTTGTAGGTACTGTATTTATTTATACACCAGGTGATATAGCTGCGACTCAGGTCTTTGGTTTCAGCGGTGCTCCTACTGAAACTTCTACATGGGTTATTTACGGAGCTATCTTCGCCTATTACCTTGTAGCAACCGTGTTCCCGATTGATAAGATTATCGGTCGTGTTTATCCGATCTTTGGTGCAATCTTAGTATTCTCAGCAATCGGAGTATTCGGTGCAATGGTTATATTACATTACCCGCTGGTAGAAGTTTGGGGCAGTTGGGCAACACAGTCTTTTGACTACAGTGCATACTTTAAAGCAGGGCATTTTATCCCGATTTTCTTTGTTACCGTAGCCTGTGGTATTCTTTCCGGATTCCACTCATCACAGACAGCTTTAGTGGCTCGTACAATAAAGAGTGAAAAAGACGGTCGTATGACATTCTACAATATGATGGTTGTCGAAGGATTTATCGCAATGGTTTGGGCAGCCGGTACAATGGCTCTTATCCAATTCACAGCTAAAAACGGCGGTATCACAATGCAGTTTAATGACGGTGTATGGCAGTATATGATTAAAAAAGGTGGAGAGCTTGTAGCGATCTTACCTACCAGTGTTGTCGGTGTGGTATGTAGGTATGCTCTTGGTCCTGTCGGTGGTGCTGTAGCACTTATCGGTATTATCATCCTACCTATCACATCCGGAGATACGGCACTTCGTGCACTTAGACTTACAATTGCCGATACATTCCATATCAAGCAGGATAACAATGCAAGAAGGCTTAGTCTTGCAGTACCTATTTTCGTTATAGTAGGTGCAATCCTTGTTTGGTCTAAGTTTGACCCTAAAGGATTCAACACACTTTGGAGATACTTTGCTTGGTCAAACCAAACAATGGCACTCTTCCCACTCGCTGCTGCAACTATCTATCTAATGATAAACGGCAAGGCAAAATGGGCTTGGATGACTCTTATACCCGGTACATTTTACACATACATATGTGCTTGCTATATATTGAATGCAAAACTTGGCTTCGATCAAAGTTGGGGCGTTGCATATATCGGAGGTGCAGTTGTTGCTGCAATTTATGTAGTGCTTGTTATCTGGAGAGGTAAAAAAGGCGGTACTACCCCGGCAGACAAATAAATAAACTTGCTACTCCCAAGGCAGTTGTAATATAATACTGTCTCGGGAGTTTTTTATTATTTTATTAAACAGAGGGAATATGGAAATTTTAGAATTTTTAAAACAGGAAAATATATCAGATAAAATTATTTCAGAGATAAGTTCATTCAGAAACTTCTATAAACTTGAAGCTGAAGATGAAAAGAGAATCCCTAAAGATTCCTATCTCTACTATGGCAAAGAAATTTGGGAAGAAGCCGCCACAGCTATAATAGCAGGTGAAAATATCCTGCTTGACGGTCCTAAAGCTACAGGTAAGAATGTATTGGCTCAGAATCTTGCAACGGCATTTGCAAGACCGCAATGGGATATATCACTATATATCAATACTGATGCATCATCTCTTATAGGTTCTGACACCTTTGAAAACGGAGAGGTAAAGCTTAGAAAAGGACCTATATTAAACTGTGCCGTAAAAGGAGGTTTCGGTGTACTTGATGAAATAAATATGGCAAAGAATGAATCACTTGCTGTGCTTCATGCAGTGCTTGACTTTAGACGAACCGTTGATTTACCGGGATACGACAGAATCAATCTACATGAGGCTACAAGATTTATCGGTACTATGAACTACGGATATGCCGGAACAAGGGAGATGAATGAAGCACTTGCATCCAGATTTATGGTACTGCATATGCCTGTTATATCGGAAGAGAATTTACAAAAGCTTATAAAGGACAAATATCCTACTCTAAAGCCTGAATATATTTCACAATTTGCCACTCTTTTTGATGAGATAAGGAAAAAATGTGAGGGTGGTGAAATTTCTACAAGAAGTCTTGATCTCAGAGGCCTTATCTCCTGCATAGGAATGATGAAAAAAGGACTTGGAGTTACAAAGGCTTTACAAATGGGACTTATAAATAAATGCTTTGATGAGTATGAAAGACAGCTTGTACTTGATATTGTAAGTGCCAGATTGCCTGAAAGCCTTCCCGGGGAGAGTGTTTTTTCATGATCTTGACAGAGTTTGAAAAAAAGAGAGCCGCAAATATGATTTGGAATGCCGCAGGTAATTATAATGTTTCCATAGGCTTTCGTATGTATGATAATGAGGCAAGAGCCGATCTTTATTGGAATACCATACTTGGCAGCAGCTATGCACATTTTGACTGGAAAAGGTTAAAGGAGTTTTATAATACTTTCCATGAAACCATAGGTCAGGGAACCTATGAGACATTATTTTGGATTGCACTTGAAAACGCCACCTTTGAAAAGGAAAAGAATTTAAGACCGAGTCTGTTGCTCCTTAGAAAAGAGTATTGCAGGCAAAAGCTTAAGGAATTTATGCCAAGTATTGCGGAGAGCAGGGAGGGTTGGATACTTGAAGGCCACTATAGAATCTCAATCGGTGAGGACAGCGGACTGCCCGATATGGTGGACAGAAAGCTCTTATCTGAAGTTGAAATCGGTGCGGATGTGGATACTGAAGGGTTTATAAAGAGCCTTTCAGGTACTCTTGCAAAATATTTTACCTACCTTCCCAGAGTATCTGCAAGGTTTCAAAAACACAGATTCAAAGTTCCTATACCAAGACTCTTCTTCGGCAAAAAGGCAGGCGTATCAAACGAAGTATCAGGCGCGACCAAACTGGTACTTGGTTATGTTGAAAATCAGGGAGGTGCAGATGCCTCTGCATTTGAAACCGACTCGGAAAAATTTAACAGAGTTACGGAGGAAGGCTTAAGAAAATATATCAGCAGCTATTTCGGCAAATCCATCTATGATGATAAAACCTCTGAAAAAATACAAAGAGAGTGCTGTGTAGGCAACCACACAGGTACCAGAATATTTTTTACAAGAGGTGAGAGTGAAGAAAAAGTAACCGGATTTGCCGCAAAGATGCGAACGGAAATGAAAAAGCAGTATAAGAAAAATGAAGAATTCTTCTTTGACAATATAGGGAGTAATAATGCGGCTATACTGGAGCTTACAAATCGCATAAAGAACGCACTGCTTACACAACTTGAACCTGCTGCTGTTTATTCAAAAACCGGCAAGTTAAATCCTTCTCTTGTCTGGAAGGCTCTGTATCTTAACAATAATAAAATTTTTGAAAAACAGGTGGCGGAAGGCAGCGGTAATATTTCTGTAGATATTTTACTTGATGCCTCCGCCTCACAGATACATCGTATGGATACAGTTTCCGCACAGGGCTATATCATCGCCAAAGCTCTTGATAACTGCCATGTTCAGGTAAGGGTTTGGGGGTATTCTTCAATGAACGGATACACTGTAATGAATCTGTACAGAGATTATAATGAGACCTCAAAAAATAATGAGATTTTCAGATTCTTTACCACAGGTGCAAACAGAGACGGACTTGCTCTAAATGCACTGATTGAGCAGATGAAGAAAAATACCGCTTCACATAGAGTTGTGATATGGCTTACAGATATCAAGCCGAATGATATGCTTGAAGTAAAGGGCAAATCAAGAAATTACAGCGGTGATATTGCTGTTGAGGATATGACTGAGCTTGTACATAAAGCAAAACTTGAAAACATATATGTGCTATGTGCCTTTACCGGAGATAATGCAGACCTTCCTAATGTACAAAAAATATTCGGCAGAAGTTTTGTAAAAGTAAAATCACTTGATAACTTTGCGTCTTTGGTCGGAAATATGCTACAGGCGGAAATAAGAAGAATGTAATAAGAGTAGTTTGTCAAAACAGGCAAACTACTCTTTTGCATACTTACTTTTTAATTTTTAATATCAACCACCTTATAAAAAGTCCAAGGGCAACCCAAACTCCTATATTTATAGCTATTGCCACAATATCCCAAAACAACTGCATATCCATAAGATTCCTCCTTATACCCCACATAAAACTTTCACGAAGCTTTTATTTAAATTCATTGTACATCTTATATATCAGTTGTCAATAGCTGCGTAGCGCCCTCCTATACATTATCCAAAAACTCCATAAATGTAGGCAGATTGTCCCACTCATGCTTTTCTATTCTTTTCTTAATGGTATGCTCTTCGCCAAAAAGATACAAATTGTCCACCAAATCGCTTACCTGATTGAAGTGGTGGCTGGTAATTATCAGTGTCTTTCCCGCCTTTTTTAAAGAATATAAAACTTCCTTTATAAGCTCCACATACTTTGGTGAAAGTCCGTTAAAAGGCTCGTCAAGTATTATCACCTCCGGATTCATAGTAAGCACCGACCCGATAGCCACAAGTTTTTTCTCACCGCCTGATAATTGATAAGGTACCCTGTTTTTCAGATGTTCTATCTGTAAGAGTTTTAAGCAATCTTCCACTCTTTTTTCAACCTCGGGCTCAGGTAAACACAGCTGCCTCACCCCGAAGGCAAGTTCCTCATAGACTGAAAAATTGAAAAGCTGCACATCGCTGTTTTGAAATACAAACCCTACTTTTTTGTAGAGATTTGATACTTTTTTTAAGTCTTTTATATATGCCTTATTTATATCTTCTCCGTTAAATGTATATTTGCCCTCAGTAAGGGCAAAAAGTCCTACAATAATCTTAAGTAAAGTGGATTTCCCGGCTCCGTTCGGACCCATTATGGATACGCCTTCTCCTCTTTTTATATCAAGGTTTATATGATCCATCCCTATTTGATTCTCATAAATATATTTTCCGTTTTCAATATGAATCATATATGTCCTTTCAATATAAAAAATAAAACTATAAACAATATACAAACTCCTATATGCAATATGTCGGATTTATTTAACTTCAATCTTTTACTTACTTTGACCTTATTCCCGTATCCTCTAAGCAGCATAGCTTCATAAAGACTCTTCATATGCTCCTTGCTTATAAGATATACCTGACCTAAGATTGCACCTGTAAGTTTTTTTGAAACTCCCCCTCCTACACTTCTTATCCTGACAGCATAGAGTATATTCCTTATATGATTCCCGAGAATATAAAAATATTTGATTGCTATATCAAATATCATAACTATCTCCTCAGGAAGATATAGACCTCTAAGTCCTTCTATAAAATCACTCCATGAGGTCTTTGTCAAAAATACCGAGAGGTTTAAGAGCAAAAGCACGGTTCTTATAAGAAAAAAAGCCGGATGAATACTCGGATGAAGCAAATAGCTCGGCAATAAAATAACAGCGGTAAAAATAATAAGCCTTATAAGTTTTCTTACAATAGACCTTATTTCTCTACCGCCAAAAAATGCAATCTCAGCCAAGAAAAAGATTCCGACAGTCCACAAAAATACTATGCTTTTACTGTTGTAAATAAGTACCAGCAATATCAGTAATTCACAGATTCTTATAACCGGACTGTCGTTATATTTCTTTCTGTCTTCAATCTTTAAATATGATAAAAGAGAAATAACAGTTGAGAGATTTCTTTGAAGAAAACTGTTTTTAACTTCAAATCTGTCTTCTGTTATTTCTTCTCTCATCATCCAATCAGGCAATGTCTGATTTGTCATACATACTTCCTATCAGTTTTGCAACTATAAAAAATAAAAGTACCGCCGTCACCGCACTGAGCACATATCCGATACCTACATTTATACCCGGTATCTCATAGTCTGTGAATAATGAGTTAAATGAGATTCCGTTCTCCATTCCTGTAGGCAATGCAGACATGGTATTTGAAGATTGAAGCTTTTCAAGCAACTCCTCTCCCGACCATTCTCCAAATGCGGTTCCTGATGCTATAAGTCCTATAGGTGTGATAATTACAAGAAATAATATAAGCCCGTAGAGCTTTCCTATCAGGCTCTTACTTACACTCTTTTCATTATATATTGCATCCGGAGAGGCAATATTTACAAAGCGATAAATTACCACGGTGAAAAATACTTCCACCCAACCTGCTATAGCCATATGCGGAATAAGCATTGCAGGTATTGTAACCGAAAGCGGATAAGGATTATAAAGCGGCAATCCGTTACTTGTTGCTATTATCGGCTGTATACCAAGTTCTATTGCGGTAAATAATGCCGCTATATTGATACCGATGAATGCACCTGCTCCCGCTCCGATGTAGCTATGTCCTCTTTTTCTGAAAAGATCATAGATTGCGTATCCGCTAAAAGGCATAAGGATTGCCATATTGAAGATATTGGCACCAAGCGAGAGTATTCCGCCGTCACCGAACAAAAAGGCTTGAAGTATAAGCGCCACACTTACACAAAGGCTTGCGGCATAAGGTCCCATCAATACGGCTAAAAGCACGCCTCCGATGGCATGTGCCGTTGTACCTCCGGGTATAGGTACATTAAACATCATCATAAGGAATGAAAGAGAAGCACCCACTCCAAGCATCGGCGCAAGCTCTCTGTTTTCCTTAAGCTCAAGTCTTACTTTAGACACGGATACGGCCAAAGGCGGCAAGGATACTACACTTAAAGCCGCACAGGTAGCCGGTCCCAGATAATTATCAGGTATATGCATATTTCTCCGATCTATCTTTGATTTTTTCTAAGTTCCAAATGTTTCAATCCTCTTATCTCTTCACGATAAAAGTTTATAAAGTCCCACATAATTCCCAGATTATTGTGGCTGCTCC
Organism: Lachnoanaerobaculum sp.; assembly: GCF_057250505.1. Lineage (NCBI taxonomy): Bacteria > Bacillati > Bacillota > Clostridia > Lachnospirales > Lachnospiraceae > Lachnoanaerobaculum > Lachnoanaerobaculum sp. The sequence continues at coordinate 16,537 of NZ_DBHIEQ010000021.1, forward strand.
TGCCCAAAATTCGAAGCACAAAACCATATTTTTCCAAGGCGGTAATACCGTAGATTCCTTCAAACTCTTTTGTATTAAGCGCCTCTTTACTTCTTTTTATCCAATCTGTACAAAAATTTTCGTCAATGATTACAGCCGAATTAAAATTGGTGTAGCCCTCAAAAAGTCCAAGTTCACCCATATCCTCTTCTCTCGGAGCTACTATCAGATAGTCATTAAATACAAGCTCATTATCATATAAAATCTTTGTCTTTAAATCCACTTTATTGTACAAAAAAGGTGTATCGCTCTTTGACCAGCCTGCAGTCAATCCGTCTGTCAGTATAAGACTTCCTCCCTTTTTGATATCCGCAAATGTCTTTTGATAATATATGGCATCCTCATATGGAATAACCTCATCAATATAGTACTCAAGAAAGGCATTTTCCTTTACCATAACCTCATTTAACTGAGATGTGGTTTTACCGTTTGGACATTTGTATATATAATTCGGTGTCTGAGTGGTCAATATCGCATGGGCATCCTTTTCAAGCGTCGCAATATTATAATATTTTTCGCCCTCTATAAATCCTCCGCCGGTAGCCACCAAAAAGTACAAAGGAGTGTCATCTTCTGTTGGAATCAGTGCGGAAATCCTTGAGTTACCGCTTCTATAGCGATTGGTAAGAACCGTCCTGTCACCGCGCTTTTCAAAGGCGATATCACTTACTCCGTCATAGGATCTGTTCATTTATAACCCTTCCAGTAAAACATCTTTTTTTATCCAGTCAATAACACCTGACAAGCCTTCATCAGTCTTTAGATTTGTGAAAAGGAAAGTACCGCTCTCACGGAATTTTTCGGAGTCCGTCTTCATTCTGTTAAGATCCGCTCCGACATATGGCGCAAGGTCAATCTTATTGATAATAAAAAGATCCGACTTTATCATTCCCTGTCCGGCTTTCCTTGGAATCTTTTCTCCTTCAGCCACATCAATAATATATATTGAAAAATCCACAAGCTCAGGGCTAAATGTAGCCGCCAGATTATCTCCGCCGCTCTCTAAGAAAATAAGGTCAAGTTCTCCCGGAAATCTCTCTTCAAGCTCGTCAATAGCCGCCAGATTCATAGATGCGTCTTCTCTGATAGCCGTATGTGGGCAACCGCCTGTTTCCACACCTATTATTCTATCCTCGGGCAGTACGGAATTTGCCACCATAAACTGTGCATCTTCCTTTGTATAAATATCATTTGTAATTACAGCAATGCTGTAGTCATTCGCCATATGGCGAGTAAGTCTCTCTATCAAAAGTGTCTTTCCCGAACCTACCGGTCCACCGACACCTATACGAATCGCTCTCTTCATAATTCACCTTTCTACTACGACATAAAAAGCCTTGACTCCTGGCTTTCATGTCTGATCTGTGCAAGCTCTATACCTATCATACTTGCGCCCAGATACTCCTCATCCAAATCTTTAATCTTCTCATATATAGAAAAAAGTCTCTCACTGATATTATGTAAAATAATCTGTCCTTCCATCTGTCCTAAAGGAATTGCACGGACTGCATTTTGAACCATAGTGGAGGCAATGCTGTAGCCGTAAAGAATAAAGGCATCTTCAACATCTATCCCCTTTTCAAATGCAAACATGGAAAATACAATTGCGGGGCTTCCGAAACACTCTTTTCCTTTTATCTCTTCTTCATACCTGACAAGCATTTTTATATCGCCGTACATTCCCTTAAGAAGCCTTATCATCTGCTTTGCAATAAGCTTTGTACCGTTTCTGGTTTCCGTTGCAAGTGTTGACATGGTGATAACCTTGTCGTACTTACAAATCTTTTCAAAATCACCCTCTTTAAGTGCCTGCATACATAGTAAAATAAGCAGACCTTCACTGTACTTAAACTGATTGTCAAAATAGTTCTTAAACCAGATTTCAAACTCAGGTGCTTTTTTTATTCTTCTGTCACTAAGATAATTTTCCATTCCGAAAGAATGGTTGAAAGTACCGATAGGAAATGTGGAGTCACATACCTGAAATACTTCCAAAAGACTCAGTTTATCAATATTTAATTCCCTTTTGTTCATGACAAATCAACATATCGAAGAGATTCTTCAAGCTGAATTTCTTCCACCTTAAACTCTACATTAGACTTCTCCAGATTCTTTGCAACCACAGGGTCATAAAGCAGTGAAATCTTTCCGCCCTTTACCTTGATGGGCTTATGCATATTTCCAAGCATATGTGCAATGATACCGCAGTCGTCCATATCCTTAGGAGTAATAACTATCATCTCCTCAGGAATGACATTCAGTACCAATACATGGTGGTCATCTATAAAAAATAAGGATCCGTTTTCAAGTTTTCCCTCTTCAAGTCTGATGCCGTATTCATTGTGGTGGTCACTCTTTACACGAAGGATACTCTTTGCAAGGTCGTCACTTTTTACCATTGCAGTCTCTACATGTACATGACCGAGGTCTTCTCTTTCCTTTATATTTCCGTCTATCTTTGTAAAAATCATATATACCCCTTTTATGACAAAGGAGAGTAGATAAAAGTGAATGCTTTTTTGTCTACTCTCCAAAGTAATAAATTATATTAGAATAAATAATATCTCTGAGCCAAAGAAATTCTCTCTACAGGTTCACAAGTAATCTCCTCACCGTCAATAGTAACCACGAAGCTCTGTGGATCAATCTTGATAGTCTTAGGAGTATAATCATTCCATTTCATATCTCTCTTTGTAAGATTTCTGGTATTCTTTACCGGAAGTACGATCTTATCAAGTCCAAGTCTTTCCTTAATACCGTGTTCATATGCATATGCCGATACAAAGGCGATATTTGACTTTCCGCAAGATTTACCCAAACCTCCGTAAAGATCCTTCATAAGTCTCGGCTCAGGAGTAGGAAGTGAAGATGATGCGTCACCCATTATACCGTAGCTTATAACTCCGGCCTTTAAAACCATCTTAGGCTTTGTACCGAATCTTGAAGGCTCCCAGATAACAAGGTCCGCATACTTTCCGACTTCTACAGAACCGATATACTCTGAAATACCGTTTACAATAGCAGGATTGATTGTGTACTTTGCTACATATCTCTTGATACGGTTGTTGTCATTGTACTCGCTGTCTCCTGCAAGCGGTCCTCTTTGCATCTTCATCTTATCTGCAAGCTGCCAACATCTCATAGCAACCTCGCCTACACGTCCCATTGCCATAGCATCACTTGTCATTACGCTGATTGCACCCATATCCTGAAGTACGTCCTCAGCCGCAATGGTCTGCTTTCTTACACGTGACTCTGCAAAGGCAACATCCTCAGGCACCTTAGGGTCAAGATGGTGACAAACCATTGTCATATCAAAAAGCTCGTCCACAACATTTGTAGTATATGGATCTGTAGGGTTTGTTGAAGATGAAAGCACGTTATTTTGTCCTGTTACCACCATGATATCAGGAGCATGTCCGCCGCCGGCACCCTCCGAGTGGAATGCATGCACTGTACGACCTGCAAAAGCATTGATGGTATTGTTTACAAAGCCGCCCTCATTTAAAGAGTCGGTATGTACAGCAAGCTGTACATCATACTTGTCTGCAGCCTTCAGCGCATTGTCGATAGCTGCCGCTGTAGCACCCCAGTCCTCGTGAGTCTTTATACCTGCAGCACCTGCCTCTATCTGCTCGCCTACAGTATCAACTACAGCACCGTTTCCTTTTGCAAGGAAGCCGAAGTTTAAAGGTTCATTATCGGTTGCCTGCAACATACGATGAATATGGAATGCACCCGGTGTTGTAGTAGCGGAGTTTGAACCGTCGGCAGGTCCTGTTCCTCCGCCGAAAAGTGTTGTTATACCGTTGTCAAGTGCCGCATGAGCAAGTCCCGGTGAAATATAGTGAACATGAAGGTCAATACCTCCGGCTGTTACTATAAGTCCCTCACCTGCAATAGCCTCTGTAGAAGCACCTACAACAAAATCTATATCGTCCATATTGTCAGGGTTTCCGCCCTTACCTATGGCTAAAATCTTTCCGTCACGTATACCGATATCAGCCTTATAAACTCCGGTATAATCAATTATAGTGATACCTGAGATAATGGTATCAGCTACCTTCGGATTATCTCTTCTTGTCTCTGTGGCATTGACACCCATTCCGTCTCTAAGTACCTTACCGCCTCCGAAGATGCTCTCCTGTCCGTATACAGTATAATCTTTTTCAATACAGGCAAAAAGATTGGTATCACCCAGTCTTACACTGTCTCCTACAGTAGGTCCGTACAGTGAAGCATAGGCTTTTCGATCCATTTTAAAACTCATATGTATCTCCTTACTATTTCCTATCTAAATAATCATTAACCTTATTGTTAAAACCGAAGATTCTTCTCTTTCCGCCGAAGTCAATCAAAGATACTTCTCTTTCCTCGCCCGGCTCAAAACGAATTGCCGTACCTGCCGCAATATCAAGCCTCTTGCCATATGCCTTTTCACGGTCGAACTGTAATCCTTCCTCATTTGCCTCATAGAAATGGAAATGTGAACCCACCTGAACCGCTCTGTCACCTAAATTTTTTACTTTTATTTTAATTGCCTCATAACCTGCATTGTAATCAACAGGCTCTTTTTTTAAAATATACTCTCCCGGAATCATATCTACTCCTATCTGATCGGATCATGGATGGTAACAAGCTTCGTACCGTCCACAAATGTTGCTTCTACTTGAATCATATGAATCATCTCAGGTACACCTTCCATTACATCATCTCTGGTAAGCACCTTTGCACCCTCGTTCATAAGATCCGCTACACTCTTACCTTCTCTTGCGCCTTCCAAAATATAATCTGTAATAATTGCGACACTCTCAGGGTGATTTAACTTCAAACCCTTATCTTTTCTTCTTTGCGCAATCATAGCGGCAAGACTAACAATCATCTTTTCCTGCTCACGTTCAGTCAACTGCATAACATCTTCCTTTCTACTTTGGCCACTTATCTACCAACATAAGAAATCCCGGAATCCAAGCCGTCACAATTCCTTCAAAAATTGCAAGGTACGGAACAAAGTTCCCAAGATTTTTCTTCAAATTGATTTCTATAAAGGCTGTAAGCCATAAAATACCCCATAGCCACCATATAATTCCGTACAAAAAGTTTCCGCCGTAGCCAAAAAAGCAAAGCAGACCTGCTGGAATAGAATTTATAGCAACAAAAAGGCTAAACCACCCATATAGACGCTGATCCAAATCCCATATGGTATTGATGGCTGTGTACAGATATGTAAATGCAAACAAAAGTCCTGTAGCACTTGCATAAAACCAGCTTGCATCCGCACCTGTCACCGCACCGTAACCTATGGCGATTAAATTCAAGATAAGTCCAAGTCCTCCTGTAAATATATTCATTACCACATTTGACTTGTCATTTATCTTTTCAAGTCGATAAAATCCGTTACTCATAAGAACCATACCGACATACAGTAAAATAACTCCTAACATTGTTCCCACCTTTTTAAAAGAATTTACACCAAGGAGCTCCATAAAGAAATATTTCTCTCAGATAAATAAAAAAGGCAAATAAACCCTGCGCCTTTGCAGTGCCCACTTGCCTTATCTCTCTGATGCACTCATATTAACACAAGTACAATAAAAATAAAAGCAAATATAATTTTATAAAATCTTCATATAAAATATTTTACAATCAAATAATATGCAGTAATTTTATTTCTTTATTTTAATTATAAGCACTTTTTTGACAATAAAAAATTTTTTATAAAAATATAAATATCTATATTCATACTAATTCTCTTTAAAAATAAGTTATTTTATACTTTAAATTGAATTTTAACAAAAAAGGCAAGGCCTTAAGCCTTGCCCATAAGACTTACACAAGTGTAAGTTCTTCATCTTTATGTACTATTTCATCCGGAACCGCCCAACCAAGTGCTTTTCTCTTCTCTATAATATCTGCAACTATTTTTTCACCAAGCGCATCCGGATTAGGGTTTACCACCATGACGGATCCCAATAAGTCTTTTGTGCCTTCCTTTAAAAACTCTATAACATTCTTTGAACCATGTATCTGTGCCTCAACACAGTGATATGAATTGATTCCCATAAGTCTGAACCCAAGTGCCGCATCTATTCCCTTCTCATTACTCCACTCAGGAGATGAAAATGCAAAAGGCATCTCATACAGCGGCTTACCCGCCTCACCTGCAACACCTGCAAAGATTCCGCTTGACTTTGTATTGTCAATACACTCACCGACATGCCATACTGGAGGCAGATCTCCAAGGAATTCATTTAAGCTCTCACCTGCATGCTCCTGTCCTGAAATATTACAATATCCCATCTTCATAAGCGGGAATGAAGCACAGCCGTTTGTAAGAATCAGGATATTATTTCTAAGGAGTGCATTGGCCACATCAATAACACATTTTTCATATACCACCTTAGGATTGTTACATCCGACTATATTTACAATTCCGAGTATCTTGCCTTCTTTTATAGCCTCATATAAAGGCTTCATAGAACCGTAGTGCTTATATACATATTCAGGAGAGAAACCTACCTCGGCATCCACCTCATATGGCGGTATATATACAGGGATACCCTGTCTGTCTTTAAAACTTTCAATACCGCGAAGCACTATTCTTTCTGCAAGTGCTCTTGTCTCTCCTATATTTGAGTGATGATGGTCATATTCAAATCTTTCAGCTCCCGGCAGTCTGGCAGACTCACTTGTTGTAACAACAGTTGTTCTGAAGCATTTTGCTACTTCCATAATAGACGGGAATACATCCTGAACATCCGCGATCCAAAGATCAAGTGCTCCGGTTCCAAGTACAAGCTCGGCAGATACCGCATTTGAAAGCGGAATAACTCCTGCATAGCGATACATAGATGAAAGTCCCGAGCAGCATATACCGTAGAATCTGATTCCCTTTGCTCCCGCTTCCTTTGCCAGATTTATAAACTTTTCTTCCTGTCCCACTCTTACAATCTCACTTACAAGTGTCGGCAGATGACCGTGAACTGCAATATTTACATAACCCTTTTTTAAAGCACCGATATTTACCTTTGATGTAACTCTGTCTCCCACTCCGAAAAGTCCGTCTGTAGCTATTGATGTACTTACCACACCTGAATATGTGAATGCAAGTCCGCAGCGCAAAAACTGCTGCATAATACTCTTCCAGTCACCGTCGGTACCCACACCTGTTTTATGGTAGGATTCAAATACCTCATGGTATGCACTTATAGGAAGAATATCCAGTTCCTTCCACACCTTTTTTCTCTCTTCGGATCCAAGTGCTTCTATTATCTTATAATCTCCCGGAATCGTACGGCTCATATCATCCAAAAGCACATCTGCAAGTTCCGATGCAATCTTTTTTATACTTCTTCTCTCGGTCTTTATTCTGAAAGCCTTTGCGGTATCCTTTATCTTTTGCTGTCCCAAAATAGGTAAATTAAGTTTTCCTTCAGCTGCCCACTTCAAAGATAAAATAACTTCACGACCGTGCATACCGTGTTGAGCTACACCGGCAGCGGCTGAACGCAGCAAGTTTCTTGCCACTATAAGGTCGGCATCCGCACCGCAGACTCCCTTCGGGCTCTTTGAAGTTATCTTACATGGACCCATATTACAGATCTTGCAGCAGATTCCCGCCATACCGAAACCGCACTGCGGCTGCTGCTTGTCAAACCTGTCAAATGTGGTATCAAATCCAAGCTGATTTTGACGTAAGATCATCTCTCTTACTGCAGAATCCGGAGTGTTTTCCAAAACTTCATCCTTTGAAGGGAAAGTCTTTCTGTACTCCGCCACCGCATTCATATAATCTCTTATAAATGCCTTTTCATCTCCGTCATCTTCATGGTCCGACTTTAAAGTAATTGTCGGTATACCGTTTTCGTCAAATCCTATAAGATTTCTATGGCTGTGAATATGGTCTACGCCATGGCTATGGTCATGGTTGTGTTCATGTTTATGTCCGCGATTGAATTCTTTCTTTTCCATGAGCATTCCTTCCTACTGTATAACTGTCATTATGTATAACCTATTTACCTATAAAATTAGTATGTTTATAAGGTGCTTTGATTATATCGAAAGTTTATTCATATGTCAATATTTTTTTCTTAAAATAAAAAATCGCTATAACCTTTTAGGGTTATAGCGAAACTGTTTATAGTATATCAGTTTTCCTTAGCAAGCTCAGCCTTAATCTTTTCTGTAAGTGCAGGAACGATCTTATTCAAATCTCCTACGATACCGTAGTCTGCAACGCTGAAAATAGGTGCATTCTCATCCTTATTGATAGCGATGATAATGTCACTCTCTTCCATACCTGCAAGATGCTGTATAGCACCCGAGATACCTACTGCAAAGTATAGATGCGGACGTACTGTCTTACCTGTCTGTCCTACCTGAAGATCCTTAGGCATCCATCCTGCATCCACTACCGCTCTTGAACAGCTTACAGTACCGTGAAGCGCATCTGCAAGGTCCTTAAGAATCTTGAAGTTCTCAGCTGAACCGACACCTCTACCGCCTGATACCAAGATCTTTGCAGCCATGATATCTTCTGTAGTCTTTGTGTTCTTTACGATTTCCAAGATCTCAACATACTTGTTGTTCTCTTCAAGCTTTGCATCAAAGTCAACAATCTCAGCCTTTGCTCCTGCAACTCTTTCCTTCTTTTGCATAACACCCGGACGAACTGTAGCCATCTGAGGTCTGTTCTCAGGACAGGCAATAGTTGCTATGGTATTTCCGCCGAATGCAGGTCTTGTCATAAGAAGCTGATTATGCTTTTGTTCTCTTCCTGCAATCGCTACAAGCGGATAGTCACCTATATCAAGCTGTGTACAGTCTGCTGTAAGACCTGTTCCGACTCTTGCGGATACTCTAGGTCCCAAATCTCTACCTATAGCTGTAGCACCGATAATGAATATCTCAGGTTTAAACTCATTTATAACTGCTGCAAGTGCCTGTGTATACGGCTCTGTACGATACTCTTTAAGTTTAGGATCGTCAACTACAATCACTCTGTCGGCACCGTACTCGGCAAGCTCCTGTGCCAATCCTTTTATATCAGATCCTAGAAGAACCGCCGTTACCTCTGTATTAAGGTCGGCAGCCAAATCCTTACCTTTTCCTATAAGCTCAAGGGAAATACCGCTTAATTTGCCGTCTACCTGCTGGGCAAATGTAAACACTCCCCTGTATTCTTCTGTATTTTGTCTCATAAACGACTCCTTTTTAGATGATATGTGTTTCTTTTAATTTGCCTAAGATATAGTCAACAGACTCTGATGCACTTAAGTTTACCTGCTCTCCGGCACCCTTTCTTACCTTATCGGATGCTTTTGCGATCTGTGTAGGTGAACCCTTAAGACCTATATTTGAGTCGTCCACACCTACAAGGTCCGCTCTTGAGAATACTGTTACTTCCTTGTCATAAGCATCAAAGATACCGCCCGGAGTCATATATCTAGGCTCATTCAGCTCTGAGAGTGCTGTGATAAGTACAGGCATCTTTGCTTTCAAAACATGATATCTGTCATCAAACTGACGCTCTACCACTACACTGTCACCTTCAACCTCAATCTTTTGTGCATAGCTGATAACAGGTATGCCGAGGTGCTCTGAAATCTGCGGTCCGACCTGTGCGGTATCACCGTCGATAGCCTGACGACCTGTAATAATAATATCATATTCAAGCTTTCTGAGTGCACCGGCTATAGTCTGTGATGTAGCCCAAGTATCTGCACCGCCAAGTACTCTGTCTGTGATAAGGATTGCATTATCGGCTCCCATTGCAAGAGCTTCTCTAAGTACCTCATCAGCCTTTGGAAGTCCCATAGTAACCACTGTAACTTCCGCACCGTATTTATCCTTTATTCTGAGAGCCGCCTCAAGACCCGCTTTATCATCAGGGTTCATGATTGTAAGCATAGCTCCTCTGTTAAGTGTGCCGTCAGGGTTGAAAACAACACCGCCCTTTGTATCCGGCACTTGTTTAATACAAACAACTATCTTCATGACATCCTCCATTCGTAATAGCAACTTTATTTAAGCAATGAACCGGCGATTACCATTCTCTGTACTTCACTTGTACCTTCGTAAACTTCTGTAATCTTCGCATCACGCATCATTCTTTCAATCTCGTATTCTCTTGTATAACCATATCCGCCGTGTAGCTGAACAGCCTTGGTAGTTACTTCCATAGCTACCTCCGCAGCAAAAAGCTTGGCCATTGCGGCTTCTTCAGAATATGTCTTCTGTGTCGCCTTAGCCATTGCAGCTCTGTATACAAGCATCTGTGCCGCTTTTACTTTGGTTGCCATATTTGCAAGCTCAAACTGTGTATTCTGGAATGCACCGATAGTTCTTCCGAACTGCTTTCTCTCTTTTACATAGTTTATAGTTCTCTCAAGTGCGCCCTCAGCAATACCAAGTGCCTGTGCGGCGATACCTATACGACCGCCGTCAAGAGTATGCATTGCAATACCGAATCCCTTACCTTCAGGTCCAAGCATATTTTCCTTCGGAATTCTGCAATCGTTAAAAATAAGCTCATATGTAGATGAACCTCTGATACCCATCTTCTTTTCCTTTGTACCGAATGAAAATCCCGGTGTTCCCTTTTCTACAAGGAATGCTGAGAAGATTTTTTTCTTTCTGCCCTTAGCATCCACCTTTACATCTGTACATGCAATGATTACATAGATATCCGCTTCCTTACCGTTGGTAATGAAAATCTTTGAACCGTTGAGTACATACTCATCACCGTCAAGAACGGCTGTTGTAACAACGCCCTGTGCATCAGTACCTGCGTTAGGCTCTGTAAGACCGAATGCTCCAAGCTTCTCTCCCTTTGCAAGAGGAATAAGATACTTCTCTTTCTGAGCCGGTGTACCGTATGTGGCAATAGGATCACAGCAAAGAGATGTATGTGCTGAAATAATAACGGCTGTAGTAGCGCAATCTTTTGCAATCTCTTCAACACACATAACATATGCCAACGGATCGGCTCCCTGACCGCCGTACTCCTTTGCAACAGGAATACCAAGGAAACCGTACTTAGCCATCTTAGTTACAGTCTCTCTTGGAAATACTTCTGTTTCATCTACCTCTATTGCAAGAGGTTTTACTTCCTTTTCGGCAAACTCCCTAAAGAGGGTTCTTGCCATCTCATGTTTCTTGTCTAAAGTAAAATCCATGAATAATACCCTACTTGAATAAATCCAAGTGCAAACATAAAAGTGAAAGTCTTTGTTTGCATTATCCTTTCTTAGTTTTCTTTCACCTTATATATAGTAAATACAAACCCGCCTTTTGTATTTATACCAATATTTATGCCCCCTTCTTAACTATGTAAAAAGGGGGTATTTATTTTACTTATATGAGAAGATTCCTTCTCCGGTCTTCTTACCGAGCTTACCTGCAGCTACAAGCTCTTTTAACTTAGGAGCAGGTATGTACTTGTCGTCACCTGTCTCATTGTGAATAACTTCCATAATAGCAAGGCAAATATCAAGTCCGATAAGGTCTGCCAAATGAAGAGGTCCCATAGGATGTGCACATCCTAAAACCATAGCCGTATCAACACCCTCGGCATCTGCCGTTCCTGCATCCCATACATTGATCGCTTCATTGATCATAGGGATAAGGATACGGTTTACTACAAATCCCGGAGCTTCCTTAACCTGTACAGGTGTCTTGCCGATCTCAACTGCAATCTCTTCTATCTTCTTAACAAGTTCTGCAGGTGTGTTCTTTCCGCCGATTACCTCAACAAGTTTCATTCTGTCAGCAGGATTGAAGAAATGCATTCCTACTACAGGTCTGTCAAGTCCTTCGCTGATTCTTGTAATAGAAAGTGATGAAGTATTTGAAGCAAAGATACAATCCTTAGGAACAATCCTCTCAAGTTCCTTAAAGATCTCTTTCTTAATTTCCATCTTCTCAAGTGCAACTTCAACAACAAGGTCACAGTCTGTACAAATATTGCTGAGTCCGACTTTTATCTTTGAAAGAATCTTATCTCCCGCTTCTTTTGTGATTTTTTCTTTACCTACAAGGAAATTGATATTCTTTTGAATCTTTGCAAATCCTGCCTGTGCAAACTCTTCTTTGATATCACAAAGTCTAACCTCATAACCTTCAGTCATAGCAAAAGCCTGAGCAATTCCTGAACCCATTGTACCTGCACCAATAACACCAACTATCATCTTTTTACTTCCTTTCTCAAAAACCTTTAAATAATTTAATTATAAAAAACTATATTTAATACTAAGTCAAAATCTTATGAATTAGTAAAATTCTTTTCTTTTCTCTTTTCCATAAATGCACCCATGCCTTCCTTCTGGTCATGAGTTTCAAAACAGCTGCCGAACAGCTTTTCTTCTATAACAATGGCTTTATCAATATCTACCTGAAGTCCGTCATTTATAGCTTTCTTTGCGGCTCTTACAGCTATAGGAGCGTTTGCAGCTATTGTAGTCGCCATTTTCTTAGCCTGAACCATAAGCTCTTCACTTGTATAAACAGCGTTTACAAGTCCGAGTCTTAGAGCATCGTCGGCTTTTATATTTCTTGCTGTAAATATAAGTTGCTTAGCCATACCTATTCCGATTATTCTGGCAAGTCTTTGAGTACCTCCAAATCCCGGTGTAATGCCGAGTCCCACCTCAGGCTGACCGAATACCGCGTTCTCAGAACATATTCTTATATCACAGCTCATAGCAAGCTCACATCCGCCGCCCAGTGCAAATCCGTTCACTGCAGCTATTACAGGTACCGGGAAAGTCTCAATCTTTCTGAATACATCATTTCCCTTCTTACCGAATGCTTCACCTTCAGCTACACTCAGTTTGCTCATCTCACCGATATCCGCACCGGCTACAAAGGACTTATCGCCTGAACCTGTCAATACAACGGCTCTTATAACATTTGTATCAATTCCGTCAAAACATGCCTCAAGATCTGATAACACCTCGGAATTCAAAGCATTAAGTGCCTTAGGTCTGTCAATAGTAACAATACCGACCGCACCTTCCGCGTCAAATCTTACAAAACCCATAAAACACCTCCTTGTAAATATTGCATGTCAGTAATCATATTTGACATGATAAAACTCTCTGATAAAAATATAACATATATGTATCTGACATTCAATCAGTTTTTTTGACTAAGTATTATATATATTTTGCATAAGCAATTTCTTGTATACAAAATACATCATTGATTAAAAGTATGAATTTTTCAATCTTTAATTGAGCAAAATTATTTTGCTGTCTTTTTTATTACTTAGATATGGAATAAAACCGACCTGTCTATAGTATTTTATACATACTCGCACTTTTAGGTATTATACCACATTGTTTAAAAAATATATATATAATAATATACAATATTTTTTATAGCTATTTTCAATAATAAGGGGGTAGATAAATCCTTACAGTTATGGTATGCTATGGATGAGACGTATATCTAACAATACAGGGCGATAATCACTCTTTGGTATTGTTCATTTTTATAGAATGACGAGGTAATAAACATGAAAGAGGTAGTTATAGTTAGTGCTGCAAGAACAGCTATGGGTAGTTTCGGAGGTTCATTGGCAGGTGTAAGTGCGGTAGATCTTGGTATCACAGCGGCAAAGGGAGCTATTGAGCGTGCCGGTATTGACGCTTCTCTTATTGATGAAGCAATAGTCGGAAACGTACTTGGTGCAGGTCTCGGTCAGAACATTGCTCGCCAGGTAATACTTGGTGCAGGTCTTCCGAATACCACTCCGGCTTTTTCAGTAAACAAGGTTTGCGGTTCAGGCCTTAGAACTATTGAGCTTGCAGCTCAGATTATCAAAGCGGGCGATGCGGATATCGTATTGGCAGGCGGTACGGAGAGTATGTCAAACGCACCTTATATCTTAAGAGGCGCAAGATTCGGCGTGAAGATGGGCAATCAGACACTTGTAGACGAGATGATTACAGACGGTCTTTGGGATGCCTTCAACAACTATCATATGGGAGTAACAGCTGAGAATATCGCTGAGCAAAAGGGTATTACAAGAGAAGATCAGGATGTTTTCTCTGTTGAGAGCCAGAGAAGAGCTCAGGTAGCTATTGAGACCGGAAGATTCAAAGATGAGATAGTTCCTGTAGTTATCCCACAGAGAAAGGGAGATCCTAAGGTATTTGATACAGATGAGTTCCCAAGATTCAATACTACTATAGAGAACCTTGCAAAGCTTAAGCCTGCATTCAAGAAAGACGGTACTGTAACTGCAGGTAACGCATCCGGTATCAACGACGGTGCTGCAATGTTCATTATCGCTTCCAAGGAGAAGGCTCTTGAGCTTAAGCTTCCTATCATGGCTACTATTAAGGGCTATGCTTCAGGCGGTGTAGATCCTAGCGTAATGGGACTCGGTGTAATTCCTGCATCCAGAAAGGCTATGGAAAAGGCAGGTGTTACCGTAGACGACCTTGAACTTATCGAAGCTAACGAGGCTTTTGCGGCACAGGCTATTGCAGTATGTAACGAACTCGGCTTTAAGAGAGAAATCACCAATGTAAACGGCGGTGCTATAGCACTTGGACATCCTATCGGCGCATCAGGCGCAAGAATACTTACAACTCTACTCTATGAGATGCAAAAAAGAGATTCTAAATGCGGCCTTGCCACACTATGTATCGGTGGCGGTATGGGCACAGCAATTGTTGTAGAAAGGGAATAAAAATGAAGATAGTTTCAATCAAAGACGCTATTGCAAACATCCATGACGGAGCAACCATCATGGTAGGCGGTTTTTTGGCCTGCGGTACACCTGAACCGATCATTGACGCATTGGTTGAGAAGGGAGTAAAAGATTTAACACTTATATGTAATGATACCGCCACTCCTACAACCGGTATCGGTAAACTGGTTGCCAACAATCAGGTAAAAAAAGTTATTGCAACACATATAGGTACAAATCCTATAACAGGACAAAAGATGAATGACGGTACTATGGAGGTTGAGCTTTCTCCTCAGGGTACACTTGCAGAGAGAATTCGTTCAGGCGGTGCAGGACTTGGCGGCGTGCTTACACCTACAGGTGTCGGTACGGAAGTTGCCAAGGGCAAGCAGGTTCTCAATATTGACGGCAAGGACTACCTCCTTGAGAAGCCTCTCAGAGCCGACTTCGCTCTTATAGGTGCCACTATAGCCGATGAAAAGGGCAACTTATACTTCACAGCTACATCAAAGAACTTCAACACGGTTATGGCTACAGCTGCCGATGTTGTTATCGCAGGTGCAGACCTTATAGTTCCTGTAGGCGATATTCAGCCTGAGAATGTTGCAGTTCCGGCTATATTTGTAGATTATCTTGTAGGAGGTGAATCATAATGTCAAAAGAGAAAATTGCCAGACGAGTTGCTCGTGATTTACGTGATGGTGATGTGGTGAACTTAGGTATCGGACTTCCTACTATGGTAGCGGACTATGTTCCTGAAGGAATAGAGATTACACTTCAGTCCGAGAACGGTATTCTCGGTATGGGACCTCTTGCAGGTGAAGGACTTGCCAATAAATATCTTATCAATTCAGGCGGACAAAACGTAACCGTTTTACGTGGTGCTTCATACTTTGACAGTGCATTTTCATTTGCAATTATCCGTGGAGGACACGTAGATATGACAGTACTCGGCGCATTGCAGGTAGATGAAAAAGGAAACCTTGCAAGCCATATAGTTCCGGGCAAAATGGTTCCGGGTATGGGCGGCGCTATGGACCTTGTTACAGGTTCAAAAAAGGTTGTCATTGCTATGACACATACTGCAAAAGACGGTTCTCCGAAGATTTTGAAGTCTATCAATCTTCCGGCTACAGCTATACACGCGGTTGATGAGATTGTTACGGAGTTGGCTGTAATAGAAGTTACAGATGACGGTCTTGTACTTAAAGAAGTTGCTGAGGGCGTAAGCGTAGATGAAGTTATTGCAAAGACCGAAGCACCTTTGAAAGTTGCAGATGATTTAAAAACATTCTAATTTAAAGGCATTCTTATAAAAGCCTTTTACTTAAGAGACTTATATAATGTTTTACACATTAGGGATATGCTTATAGTCATATCCCTTTTTGAGATTGGACTGCTTTTTATGAATTTTCGAGGCATTTTCATTTAATTTTTTATGAATATATAGTGGTTTTTTGGATTGTATTTTGATATAATGTTAATAATTAAACAATTCGTAAAAGGAGGCAGATAAATGTTTAAGAAATTTACAAACGCATGTGTAAATGTTGTTCAGAAGTATTTGCCGGATGCATTCATCTTCTGTATCATCCTTACTATTGTAGTTTTCCTGGCTGCATTACCTGTTACACGTATGATGCCTTGGGATGTAGCCGATGCTTGGGGTAAGGGTATCTGGAGTCTTTTGAAATTCTCTATGCAGATGGCTCTTGTACTGGTACTTGGTACCGCACTTGCTACCGCTCCACCGGTAAAAAGAGCGATAAATGCGGCGGCGGGAGTTCCGAAAAGTCCTACATCCGCAATCGTATTTATTACAGTGGTATCTATGATTGCCTGTTGGCTTAACTGGGGATTCGGACTTGTAGTAGGCGCAATACTTGCAAAGGAAATTGCAAAGAAGGTAAAGGGTGTTGACTACAGACTGCTTATCGCATCGGCATATTCAGGCTTTGTAATCTGGCACGCAGGTTTTTCAGGTTCAATACCGCTACAGCTTGCCTCATATACCGATGAGATAAACAAGCAGACCGCAGGCGCCGTAACCGAGTCTATCCCTACATCACAGACTATATTTTCAGCATGGAATCTTATCATTGTAGTGGCTATCATTATAGTAATAGCCTTTGTCAATGCGAAGATGCATCCGCTGCCTGAGGATACCGTAACTGTGGATCCTAAGCTGCTTGTAGAAGAAAAGGTTGAGCTGACCAAGGCCACCACACCGGCTGAGCATCTTGAGAACAGCCCTTTCCTTTCAATAATAACAGCTTTAATTGCTATTATTTACATTATACACTCTGTAGTTGTCAATAAGGGGCTGAACTTATCACTTGATGTTGTAAACCTTATCTTCCTTACACTTGGAATTATATTCCACGGAACTCCTATAAGCTATGTAAGAGCTATTACAGACGCTTCAAAGAGTGCAGGCGGTATCATCTTACAGTTCCCGTTCTACGCAGGTATCATGGGTATTATGACCGCTGCAGGCCCTAACGGACAGTCACTTGCAGGTGCTATAAGTGATTTCTTTGTAAATATATCAAATCAGACCACCTTCCCGCTGTTTACATTCCTCTCTGCAGGTATTGTAAACTTCTTCGTTCCTTCAGGCGGCGGACAGTGGGCTGTACAGGCTCCTATAGTAATGCCTGCGGGCAATTCAATCGGAGTTTCTCCGGCAGTATCCGCTATGGCTATTGCATGGGGTGACGCTTGGACAAATATGCTTCAACCTTTCTGGGCTTTGCCGGCTCTGGGTATTGCAGGACTTGGCGCCAGAGATATTATGGGTTACTGTGCTATAGTACTTATAGTGACCGGAGTAATCATAGGCTGCGGATTCTTATTCCTTGTGCCTTTCTTAGCATAAAACTTATTTTTGCATAAAATAAAAAACCGATTCTTATGAGTTATCTTAAAAAGAATCGGTTTATTTTTATCTCAATATAATAAATACAGTATAGGCTATAACCATGTCAAGTCCTTCTTTTTTGGATATCTCACCGTCATTTTTGGTCAATATATAGACCATCAAGGTTGCACATAATAAAAAGAATGTATCATATATATACCATAATTTTTTCCTTTTCATTTTGATTTTGAACACAAACATCATATATGTATATATTATAACTGTCAACAAAATCACAATATTTAAATTACAGACCGTACTCATATTTATCCGAATATCATAATTATGCTTTATCATTCCTTTAAAAGTATTTAAGAAAAATATCAACACAAACAGCCTATTATCTGTTATACTAATACAAGTTTCGAATACTCTGTTTGTCATCTAAATTCTATATATCTTCATAGATCTTACAAGACTCAGGGCATTCAATTTATCTAAGGAAGGTAGAAATGAAAAGAAGAAGTAGAAGAAAAAGACATAATTTTGTTGTGCCGATTATAGTATTGATTTTTTGCTGTATTTTTACAGCGATGGTTGCCTACGGTTGGAATGCAAGAAAGAAAAATGTTAAAGTAGCGGACGCATCAAAGGACACTACAGAGACAACCGTAGAAGTAAATAACAGTGAGACCTCAAGTGAAGGTGAGATTTCAGCGGTATCTGAGAGCGAGACTTCTCAGAGTGCCGAAGAGACTACAGCCGCACCTGAGAGCAACCCGGGTCCGGATGAAAAGGTAGTTTACTTCACATTTGACGACGGTCCTTGGACAGGTACTCCAAGACTTTTAGATATATTGGACCAGTACAATATCAAGGCTTGTTTCTTTGTTACAGCACAGTATATGGATACTGAACCTCTGATAAATATGCTTAAGCAGATCAAAGACAGAGGTCACAATGTAGCCGTTCACAGTTTGACACATAACTACAAAAAGATATATGCTTCTGTAGATGCTTTTATGGCTGACTATGACGCTATGGACGATCTTATTTTTAAAGCTACAGGTGAGCACAGTAAGATGCTTCGTTTCCCGGGCGGAAGTAATGCAAGCTACAACAAAGCTATCAGACCTCAGCTTTTACAGGCTATCAGAGACAGAGGAATAGTATACTTTGACTGGAACTCATTTGACGGCGACGTAGAGGGCAAGAAAGGTCAGGAACTTATTGACCAGACTATCAAGCAGGTAAATGAGAATACTCATTCCATTTTGCTTATGCACGATATGCCGAGTACCGCATTCGTACATGATGCTCTCCCTACCATTATAGAGAGACTTAAGGCTGACGGATATAAGTTTGAGCTTCTTAACGAAAATACACCGCCAAGACAGTTTGCAAAATAAATAAAAGACTCTCGCAGGAAACTGCGGGAGTTTTTTTATACAAAAATTTTTACAATATAAAAAAGAGAAAACCGAATTGATTTTCTCTCTAATATCCCTTTTGCAAACGTATTAATCATATCTTCTTAACGAAGTGTAGACAATAATCCTATATTGTCTTGTTACCTGCTTGTAACTGTCTAACCTATTCACATATTAACTTATTTGCTATCTCTTGGTCTTAAATTATTTATTCTGACTTGCCTGTCTCTCGGCTCTTCTTGCCAAAATCGCATCAATCTTTTGCTGAGCGTCTTTTGCATCACCCTCTACGACATAAAGCTCAGGGTATCTTACTCCATGTGCTCTGGCCTCACTGTCATTGTTCATGAAGATGTCGATGGTCTTTCCCTTAATATTGCCACCTGTATCTTCCACTACATAGATAGTATCACTGTTTCCGATACGAACTCTGGTTCCTCTCGGAAGCACTGACCAGTCTGCAGCTATAGTTCTTCCTACAGTAGGTCTTGTACCTGCAGTAGTAATATTGGAAGGATCTGTATCAAGTGAGTAAGCATATGCTTTGAACTTACCTACAGATCTGCCTCTTGCAGATGCTCTTAAGGCAGCTATCTCCTCATCCTCCTTCGCTACAAGCTCAGCCTCCTGCTGTTGTTTATAAGAGTCAAGTGTTGTTTCGTACTGATCCGCATTAAGACCGAATGCAGGACCTGTAACATAATCCACTTCCGCCTGTGTAGCCGCATATGCACTTCCCGCCATCATAGCTGAAAAAACAGATGCAACTAAAATTATCTTCTTAAAGTTGTTTTTCATTTACTTCCTTTCTTGCAAAGAACGAATCTTTTGTTCGTCGGGATACCTTTATTATATTACATAAATGTTAAATGTCAATAAGAAAATGTTGCAATCTTTTTGCAAAGCGGTAATTGGAGCTTTTTGGTCTAATTTTTTAGGCTATTATATATAGAAAAAGCCATATTATAATATAATTTTTATATATTATAATATGGCTTAAATTTTACCAAAGAAAAAACTTTGTTAAATATTTTCTAAGTAACTTTTGTAAAAACTTCTTTAAATGACTTTACTTGTCGTTTGCAGCAAGCTTAAACAGTTCTGAAACTTTACTGATAGGAACCAATAATCCGCCTCCGGATGCCGCAACTGTATCACCGTACACATAAGAAGGCACTGCAGGAATACCTAATGTATCCCAAACCTCGATATTTGAATCTTCCACCTTCTTTGCGTTCTTATTTGCAGCCAAAAGTTCCAAAACATCTTCTCTCTTTGCACCCGCCTGCTCGGCAAGGTCCGCTAAAAGCTCCTTATCATCAATTTTTTGCTGTTTTTCAAAATGTGCCTCAAACACCAAATTGTTGTATTTTTTCATATTGAAACCGTTCTCCGCAATATAAAAACCTACCTGTGCAGCCAAATCCGAATGAACTCTTGCAGGTTCCGGTCTTGGATGTGCCTCACATGGAGACCACTCCACCTCCACACTCTTATAATCCGGTAAAATATCTTGAAGCTCTCCTATTCCTTTGTAACAAAAAGGGCATGTGTAATCATAAAATACTTTAATCTTCTTTGACATAAATTTCCTTTCCAATGCAAAATATGAATTAAATTATAAGATAATCTTATACATTGTGATATTCATTATGCATTAACAAATATATTGTACTATCCATTATAACATATTTATATTATTAACGCTATATTATGCCAATTTTATTTGATTTTAAATAATCTTTCAATTTTTAGTCCCTATTTTACAATTTCAGTATGTGGATTTTCTCTTTAATACCAAATATCCTGCATCCGATACAGCCTTTGAAAGCTTATCAATATCAGGCTTATCCTTTAAAAGGACTGTCGCCGTATTGTCTTCCAGACTTACAGTTGCCCATGTACCGTCAAGCTCGTTTAGTGCATTCTCAACATTTCTTACACAGTTACCGCAGCTCATACCGTCTATTGCAAGCTTGGCCTCATATGGATAATGTGACTTGTCTCTGTCCTTAACCTTTATCGACTTTGTAGTTTCTTCATGTTCAGGGCAACAATCTCCACCCTTTTTCAGCTTTTTGATATAGTTTGCAATTCCGAAAACCACCAATGCCGCAATGACAACTATTATAACTATATTTATTACATTGTTCATAAAAAACCTCCTAGTTAGAATTTGCTAACTAGGAGTATATCACTTTGCTTTCAAAAAGCAAGTTAATATAAGAATTTTATATCAATGAGCAGCTATTTTTAATTTATTATCTCTATCGGACTACCTTCGTATACAAAAATCATTGCATCATATAGACTGACCGGCAGCGCCTTCGGTCTGTAACTGCTTTCTACTATCCTCATCATCCATGTATATCCTTCTCCAAGACTTCCCATTCTTAACGGAGAGTTTATCAGACTGTATAGACTGCTTCCCTCCTTTATATCTGCAAAATCCAACAAATAATACTTATCTTTTGCAAATCTTGCCTGTGCCGCAAGCGGATCGGCTGAAATAAAGCTTTGTATACTTCTTTTTTTCTTTTCAAGAACCTTTATATTGTCTGTAACCTTCCAAAAGTCGGTACCTATACTGTAGTAAGCTTCTTTAAGATCATTTGATAAAACGGCTCCCATAGATGTATATCCGCTTCTGACCTTTGCTATATGTCCGTCATGTGCAGCTATAACAATTCTTCCGCTACCTATTCTCTTTTCAATATCCAAAATATCCTCTATATTGCCCGCCATATCGCCGTCTCTGAGAGTATAATATGACTCATCTCTTTTAGTAAAAGTCTCCATAGACTGCCTTACAGTATTTAACTCAAATACCGCATCTCTGTCATCAGCATTTGCCACGTCTATATCACCGATTTTTTCTTTCAAACCGGTAACGAAATCTATAACGGCTTTTGCACTCTCCGGGCTTACCTCACCTTTTTCTATACAGTCGAGATTTTTATCAAACTCCTCTGCACTTGTAAGTCCTTTTGATATACAGTAATTTTTTAAAAACTCATAACTTGTTTCAGGATTTTGCATATCAAAGCCGTAGAATCTAAGCTTCTTACCTTCACTTACAGTACTGTTGTATTCTCTCATCCATGAAATAAGTTCTTCCATCTGTTTTGTATGGTATATCGGAAATGAAAATGTCTTTACAATACTTTCTATATCTCCGTCACCGCCTTGAATATATCTGTTTATTGTGGCACATTCACCATAGTCGGCCTCCAGAGCAAAAGCTCTGAAGTCGTAATCTTTCACCATTTTCTTTAATACCGAAAGCTTTAGTTCCTGAAAGTCCTTACAGCCGTGGGCCGCCTCTCCTATCGCAACTACATTTACATTATCCGATACTTTTATATCATCCACAGTCTTCATATATGAATTCATATCCACTATTTTTTTATGAGCACATATATCTTCGACCTTAAATCTGCCAAACCAAATACAGGCCGCTGCCGCTATAATAATTACAAATCCAAGTAATATTCTCTTTAATGTCTTCATATTGTCTCCTATTCTTTTATAAGCTCATATAATTTCTTAGACCATTCATCATCCGGATGTTTCAATAAAGGTTTTAAAAGCAGCAGCACCTGTTTTGAATAATAATAAAAGCTGTAGTACAAATCATCAGGAAATACATCACCCTCATCCCATCTCATTTCATCCTCTTCCTCATCATAAACTTGGGACCAAAGATACTCTTCAGAAAGCATATCCTTAAAGTGAGGTAAAGGATCCGGATGTTCCATATCTTCGACAATATTTACCGCTTCAACTATATATACGAACAATTCCGAAAGCTCCGGTACAAGGTAGTCTGCTACAGGGTTTTTATCTCTGTCCTCTAAAGCCTTTTTAAATATTCTGTATAGGAATATACAGGCAAAAGGCGTTGCATGCCAAAGTGTAGACTGATGCTCTATATCCATAGCTATCTCTTCTCCTGCCATCTCTATTGCATCTTTATCATTCATATCATTTAAGATTTCAAAGCACTTAGGAAGGTCCGTAGCTCTTTTATAGGTAGTAGTAAGCCTGTGCCAAGGTATATCCTGTACCTTAACATTTTCTATATATTGCAAAGTACTATCTGTCATATTTCCTCCTTAAAAATAAAACCCCTCATAAGCATAAGTTTAATGAGGGGCAAATAAATTATTCTAATTTTATATATTTCTTTGTTTCTTCATCTATATGATCAAGGTCCATGTAATGTTTGCTGTCAGGCTCCAATCCCTTTTTCTTTAAGAAATGCTCCGAAAGCCTGCTTATAGTCCTGTATATTATTGCCCAAGTAGGCACGGCTATTATCATACCCACAATACCGAAAAGTCCGCCAAAGAGCAGTATTGAGAACAATACCCAAAAGCTTGGAAGTCCTGTAGTCTGGCCAAGTATCTTAGGTCCGATAATATTTCCGTCCACCTGCTGCAATACCAAAATCCATACTGCAAACTGAAGTGCCGTAACAGGCGATATAAGAAGTAAAAGTATAATACTTGGAATTGCACCTATAAAAGGCCCGAAGAAAGGTATTACATTGGTTACACCTACCACCACACTTATAAGCAAGGCGTATGGCATATGTATTATGGCCATAAACACATAGTTTATTATTCCTATTATAATAGAATCTATTATCTTACCTACAATAAACTTTTCAAACATATTCTTGATATATCTGGCCTCTGTAACTATTTCATTTCCTATCTTTACTCCTGCAAGCGAATACACAATCTTTTTGGCCTGTGATGAAAGTGTGGTCTTCATATTGAGAAGATACATCATTACCATCATACCGATAATGATATTTACCACCACACCCAGTGCATTCATTACACCGCTTGATAAGTTCTTGATATATGTATTTACATTCGGCAGTACGGTAGTGGTCGCGATATCGCTTATCCTCTCGCTTATATCCTGATAGTTGCCTATTACAAGCTTTTCAAGGTCAGGGTTTTTATTGAGTATATCCTTTAACCAATTTTCCAAATTGCTCATTCCGTCAGGAGCATAACCGATAACATTTGTGATACTGTTTACAAGCTCCGGTATTATCATCATTATAAGAGCAAATATCACAAATATAAGTATGATAAGACAAGCCAAAGTAGCTATAAACTTTGCCCATTTTCCCGATTTCTTCCACTTAGGAAAAAATGAGGAGAGTATCTCCTCCACCCATGCGCTTATCCTGTCGTATACAGGTGCCATCAAAAATGCCATAACCACACCGTAAAGTACTGATGAAACTGTTGATACTACAGTCTTTAGTGCCGAGGCGATGATTCCGAGCTTACTGAAAATCAAAGATATGACAAGTGCTATAACAATTACCGCAACTGCTGTAATACCCCATTTAAAGTATATTTCGTTCTTATCCTTCATCTATACCTCTAAAGACACCTTATCATCTTTTATATCAATATTTGTCTCAAAGAATGCTCTAAGCGCTTCTATCGCATACTCAACATCCTTGGCTCCCGCCGTTTCATATGCCGAGTGCATAGCAAGTTGCGGCAAACCTATATCTACGGCATTCATACTTACAGCCGTATTTGAAAGATTGCCAAGAGTTGAACCTCCCATGATATCACTTCTGTTTGCAAATGTCTGATACGGAATATTGTTCTTATCAAGAATCTTTTTCAGTACGGCTCTGCTGAACGCATCTGTAGTGTATTTCTGATTTGCACTCTCTTTGATTGCAATTCCTTTGTTTAGAACCGGTCTGTTCTTTACATCAAAAAGCTCAGGGTGATTCGGATGAATTGCATGTGCATTGTCACAGCTTATAAGCATACTCTTTGCTATCGCTCTGTAGTAGTCCTCATCGGATTTTCCAAGTGCTTTATTTATCCTGTTAAGTGTGCTCACAAGGAATGTGGACATTGCACCCTGCTTTGTAACGGAGCCCACCTCTTCATTGTCAAATACCGCAAAGACATTGATATGGTCGTTATTCATAGCTTCAATAAATCCAAGCAGAGATGTGTATACACACTCAAGGTCGTCCAGTCTACCGCTTGATATAAGTTCATTGTCATAGCCTATAACTGTAGCTTTTTGCCTGTTTACAAGGTACAAATCCTTTGCAAGTATGGCCTCAGGCTTAACACCCAGCTCCTTTGCAAGCATCTTGTAAAAATCAGCTTCACTTAGATTTCCCGCACTGAATACAGGCAACATATCCACTTGATTGTTGAAAGCAAATCCCTTATTGATTTCTCTATTAAAATGTATAGGTACATTCGGAATAATTAACAGGTCTTTATCTATATTAAGTAATCTCGTCTCTATACCGTCTTTAGTATCCACCATCACTCTTCCGGCCAGTGTAAGAGGCTTATCAAGCCATGTGGCATCAATCATACCGCCATAGGCTTCAACATTTAGCTTAAGGTATCCGTTTGACTCTATTATCGGTCTGTCCTTTAACTTAAATGTAGGCGAATCCGAATGTGCCGCACTTATTTGAAAGTGATAATCTCCGTTTGCTATATCAAAGGCGATAAGACTTGACGAATTCCTTTTTGTATAGTACTTTCCCGCTCTTATATTCCACTTTTCATTTTCAGGTAAATATATATACCCGCAATTTTGTAAAACTTTTTCACATTCATTTATTGCATGAAACATTGTAACTGATGAATCCAAAAAATTCATCAAATCCCTTAAAATCTCCATACAGCCTCTTTCTATAGTATAATCAATATATAATGCAACAATTATACCATATAAAGCCTTCAGTGTATCAGGAAAATTTATTACAGTTCTTATATTTATATCTTTAACATACTTTAATTTTATTCCACTATCTTTTCATAACCTCTTGAAGTAAGCCCGAATATAATAGAATATACGGCTGCAAATATTGCAATTACCGCTGCAAGGCAAATCACATATAGTAAAACATCCCCTACACCGAACAGACCCAAAAGCCTGAATATAATCTTTGATGCCACAATACAATGAATCGTTGCTATAATAAGCGGTGCATAAAACATCCATCCTATTTGAGATGCACAGGTTTTCTTGATAAGTTTATCACTAAGTCCAAGTTTTTTCATGATTTGATACTTTTCTCTGTCTTCATAACCTTCACTGATTTGCTTATAATATGTAATCAATATGGTTCCTGTAAGGAAGATAATACCTACCAAGACTCCAAGGAACAAGAATCCGCCATTTACCTCATAACGCTGAGTAATTATCTCAGAGCGACTGCTTACACCGTACATACTGCTACCATCACCTTTAAGTTCACTCTTTATGGCATCTCTAAGCTTTAATAATGTATCCTTATACTCTTTATCATCTACTCCATCCACATCCCAGTATACACTGCAAGTTATATCAGACCCGTCCAAAGCTTTTCTTACAAAATCCAAAGCATCCAAATCCTTAACAATAATACTGTATACATCCATTGCTGAAAAATCCGGTGAAATAATACCGTCTATCTTCCTAACCTTAAAATCTCTGTCACCGATTTTTAATATATCACCGATTTTATTTTTCTTATTCTCACAAAGCAAAATCTCATCATCGCCAAGTTCAATATTCTGATGAGTTCTTGCATTATAGCCGTTTAAATCACCTGCAATTACAAATACCGGATCGGCTATGCCGTCCCCTTTATATTTAGCTATCTCATCACCCACTTTAGTAACAGCCGTATTTGTTTCAAATATAGTATACTCATCCTTAATCATTGACCCCTCAGACACACTTGACTCTACCAGACTTTGAAGCTTTTTTGCCATATCTTCATTGCCGATATGTTCACTGCCTGCCTCAATACTATATTCTCTGGGCATTATACTGCCGCCAAGCTTTACATAGTTTGAGTATATTGCAACTGTAGTAGACAAACTTAAGATAACTCCGGTGCTGAGGATAGAGATACTTGCAAGTGATATTGCATTGCCTTTCATCCTATACAAAAGTCCGCTGATACTTAAAAATTTTTTCGGAGTATAGAAATTTTTATTTTTCCTTTGTAATTTTAAAACAAATACTGAAAAGGTAATGTATAACAAGTATGTCGCAATAATAGTGGTAACAACAGCTACAAAGAAATATAGCATGGAGGACAGCAGGCCTTTTACAAACAATGCTATACCGTAACCGACTGTAAGCAATGCAAAACCTGAAAGCATTACCACTATCTTTACCTTCGGTTCTCCCTCTCCTCTATGTCCTTTTTCAAGCAGCTCCATAGGTGTGGATACAAGTACTCCGAAACCTGTTCTGATAATACTTATAAAATACAGTGCCACAACCAGAATTGTAGTATTAAACAATGCCGTAAAACTGAACGGAAAGTCCATCAATCTTCCCGACACATCTCTCATTAAAAAGTTTAAAAACAAAAAGCAAAGCTGTCCGAAGATATATCCTCCTATTGTACCCATTATCCATATTGTAATGAACAGTATAAGGAATTCAGTACTTATAATCTTAACAATATGTTTTTTCTCAAGACCCAATACAGCATATAATGCAAACTCTTTATTTCTCTTCTTTAACTGAAAATTTACAGCATACTGTACAAAAACAAGGCAAAAAATTGCCAATATAAACATTCCTATCAGTATTATATCAGGCAATGATTTATGTCTGGTTCTGACATAGTTATTACTTATCAAACTTGCCATTATATTAAAAAGTATCAGCATGATTCCTGATGATAAAACAAATGGAATTTCAAGTACTCTGTTTGCTTTCAGATTTTGTATTGCAAATTTTTTTATCATTGAAAAACTCATAATTTTTTACCTCTGCCAAGCATAAACTCAGCCTGACTGATTCTTTCCATAAAATCGCCCTGCGCCTCATTCTCCCCTCTGTAGACCTCATGAAAAACTATTCCGTCCTTGATAAATAATACTCTCTTTGCATAGGATGCCGCACGAAGTGAATGAGTCACCATCAAAACGGTCTGTCCGTGTTCGTTGACCTGACGGAACAGATTCAAAATCATCTCTGAAGACGTCGAATCAAGTGCTCCTGTAGGCTCATCCGCCAACAAAATCGCAGGCTTTGTAATAATAGCCCTTGCAATAGCTATCCTCTGCTTTTGACCTCCCGATACTTCATAAGGATATTTATCAAGCAACTCTCCTATACCGAGCCTGTCTTTGATTTCATCAAGCCTCTCATCCATCAAAGATACTTTTTCCTCTGAAAGTACAAGCGGCAGATAAATATTGTCCTTATTACAAAACTGATCCAATAGGTTGAAATCCTGAAATACAAATCCGAGCTC
Source organism: Lachnoanaerobaculum sp. (assembly GCF_057250505.1). NCBI lineage: Bacteria > Bacillati > Bacillota > Clostridia > Lachnospirales > Lachnospiraceae > Lachnoanaerobaculum > Lachnoanaerobaculum sp. The sequence continues at coordinate 44,847 of NZ_DBHIEQ010000021.1, forward strand.
TTTTCTGCGAAATCTTGCAATCTCATTGCTTTTTAAAGTAGCTATGTCTTTACCGTTTAAACTTAAGACGCCTGATGTAGCCTTATCAAGTGTAGCTATTATATTTAAAAGAGTTGTCTTACCGGCTCCCGACTCACCCATTATAGAGATGAACTCACCCTTTTCTACCGAGAAGTTCACTCCCTTAAGCGCCTCCGTTGTTATATCCTTTGTTTTATATATTTTTTTAATATTCTTACATTCCAATATTGCCATGTCTACCTCCTTTATATCGACTATTTTACATTCAATTTTTCTTGCCTGCATTTATCTAATATGACAATATCCGGTTTAATCTTACAATCTTGTAAGTTTAGACCGGATTTTAAATAATTTTATCTGTTTTTAAATACAAATGAGAACTCACTTCCAATATTTACCTCTGATTCCACCTCAATTGTAATACCTAGAAGCAGCGCAATCTTTCCGACCATGTAAAGTCCAAGACCGCTTGACTTTTCATTTAACCTGCCGTTAAAGCCCGAGTAGCCCCTGTCAAAGATTTTCTTTATATCGCTTGAGGGAATTCCTATTCCGGTGTCCTTTACGGTAAGCTTATTTGTTTTATTATCATAGAGTATCGTGATTTCACCCGACTTTGTATACTTCAGTGCATTTGAAATCACCTGTTCCAAAAGTATGGAAAGCCATTTCGTATCACTCACTACTTTAGCTTCCGTTTTTTTATAGTTTAACTTTATCTTCTTTTCAATAAAGATAATTGAGTATTTTTTTATTACACCGATTATTATACTGTCCAAGTCCGCTTCACAGATGTCCATATCCGAAGTCCTTGTTTTCAGCTTCAAATAATTCATAGCCATATTTGTATAATCTTCTATATAAAAGATTTGTTCCTTAAGTCTGTAATCGGCATCAGGCTTTCCAAGTATCAGATTGCACACTGTGATAGGCGTCTTTATCTGATGTATCCAAAGCAGAAAATATTCTTCCAAGTCATTTCTTTCTTCAATCATCTTATTTCTGAGAGCTTTATTTTCTATTTGAACATTTTCCATTTCCTGTAAGATATTCTCTTCTTTCACATAATTCATCCACTCTTTGATAAGAAAAATAAGCATACAAAATAATATAATTTCAAGACTCAAGATGAAATATTGCATATCAAGATTTGCAAATAAAAATACCCCTCCGAATACAAGGCATGTGCATAGAAGGGTGATAAAAATACGGTATTCACTTTTTAAAAAAGACCACAATCTGTTCATATCTACCTCATAAGATAATATCCGATACCTTTTTTCGTCTGTATAAGATCCTTATAACCTACGGCATCAAGCTTTTTCCTGAGCCTCGCAATATTCACCGCAAGGGTGTTGTCATCAATAAAATCATCTCCCTGCCAGCAGTGATTCATTATATCCTCTCTCCTTGCAATTTGACCCTTTATAGAAAACAATGCTTCAAGTATAAGCAGCTCAGTCTTTGTAAGGTCTATCTCAAAGCCTTCTCCGCTAAGCTTTGCCCTTGAAGTATCAAGACTTATTCCTTCAAATGTCATTTTATCACTTTGCATCGTGTATTCATAAGTCCTTCTTAGGATCGCCTGTATCTTTACTCTTGTCAGATTGATATCAATGGGCTTAGTAATATAGTCATCTGCTCCGAATTGCATTGCGGATACCATATCCGGAGAATTATTGTGAGAAGAGATAAAAATTATAGGTACATTTGAGTTTTGTCTGATTTTCTGTGTCCAATAAAAACCGTTATAATACGGCAGAGTAATATCCATAAGTACAAGATCTGACTTAAACTCTTCTATCTCACCTGCCACATTATTAAAGTCTTTTACAGACATTGTTTCATATCCCCACGCTCTCAGTTCATCTCCCAAAAGCTCCACTATATTTTCATCATCTTCCACAATAAATATCTTCATTTAATTAAACCTGTTCTCCTGCTAAAAGATTCTCTATAAAATCATATATCTCTTCTTTTCCCTGCTTGGTCTGTGATGAGAAAGGTATAAGTACACCCTCCTTAGGCAGTCCAAGCCCTTCTCTTACGATCTTCACACATTTAGCCACCTGACTTCTTTTTAACTTATCAAGCTTTGTAGCTATGATCACAGGCTGATAACCGTTATGCAAAATCCAGTCATACATCTGCTTGTCATTCTTGCCCGGCTCATGCCTTATATCTATCAGTAAAAAAATACATTTTATCTGCTTTGAGGTGTGAAGATACTTTTCAATCATCTTACCCCATTTTGCCTTGGTTTCAATATTTGCATTGGCATAACCGTATCCCGGTAAATCCACAAAGTATATTTCATCATTTACTTTATAGTAGTTTATTGTCTGTGTCTTTCCCGGTTGACTTGATGTCCTTGCAAGCGACTTTCTATTCATAAGCGCATTTATCAGTGATGATTTTCCTACATTTGACTTGCCTGCAAAGACCAGTTCAGGCTCACTGTTTTCCGGAAACTTACTTGTTATACCGCATACAGTCTCAAGCTCCGCTTTTTTTATTATCATAAACACCTCACTTAACCAGTGCTACATCCAAAACTTCTCTTATATCGCTTACATATACTATCTTAAGTCCGTCTGTAATCTCATTTGAAAGTTCCGCAATATCGGCTTCATTCTCCTTAGGCACACATACGGTCTTTACACCTGCAAGCTTTGCAGCCAAAAGCTTTTCTTTCAGACCTCCTATAGGAAGTACTCTGCCTCGAAGTGTTATCTCACCTGTCATTGCCACATCCGCTCTTACCTTTTTACCTGTGATTGCGGATATTATGGCGGTAGTCATGGTCACACCCGCACTCGGTCCGTCCTTAGGAACGGCGCCCTCAGGGATATGCAGATGAATATCGTTTTTTTCAAAGAAATCATCTTCTATAGCATATTCCTTTGCCATACTTCTTACAAGACTCTTTGCAATACCTGCACTTTCCTTCATGACATCGCCCATATTTCCGGTAAGTATAAGTGTTCCCTTGCCGGACATTATATTCACTTCAATGCTTAGAGTATCTCCGCCCACACTTGTCCACGCAAGTCCTGTAACAACTCCGACCTTAGGCTCTTTTTCCACCTCATCATATCTTACTTTTTCTTTTCCGAGATACTTAAATACACTCTTTTCGCTGATTTTGAAGCTTTTTTTGCCCTCAAGCGACTCTCTGGCACATTTTCTGCAAATGTCGCCGATTCGCCTTGAGAGGTTTCTTACTCCGGCCTCTCTGGTGTAGTTATGTATTATCTTTCTTATCGCCTTGTCGCTGAAACTTATCTGCACATCCTTAAGACCGTTTGCCTCTATTTCCTTAGGCACCAGATACTTCTTTGCAATATGAAACTTCTCATTCTCAGTATAAGAGCTTATCTCTATGATATCCATTCTGTCAAGGAGCGGTCTCGGTATGGTATCCAAAGTGTTTGCCGTGGCTATAAATAAAACCTTTGACAAATCCAGAGGTATCTCAAGGTATCTGTCTCTGAAGGTCTTATTTTGCTCTCCGTCCAGTACTTCAAGCAGCGCCGATGATACATCTCCCTTATAATCTCTTGATGTCTTGTCTATCTCATCCAATAAAAGCAGAGGATTTTCCACCTTCGCATTCTTTATAGCTTCCACTATTCTGCCGGGCATAGCTCCTACATAGGTTCTTCTGTGTCCTCTGATTTCAGCCTCATCGCCTACACCGCCGAGGCTTATTCTCACATACTTTCTTCCAAGCGCCTTTGCGACACTCTTTGCAATAGAAGTCTTACCTGTTCCCGGAGGTCCCACAAGGCAGAGTATAGGTGAATTTCCGTCAGGATTTAATATCCTTACAGACAGATATTCAAGTATTCTGTCCTTAACCTTTTCAAGTCCATAGTGGTCCTCGTCAAGGATTTTCTTTGCACGAAGTATATCATTGATATCTTCACTATCTTTTCCGAAAGGTATTTCAAAGACAGTATCCAGATATGTTCTGATAACATTTCCCTCAGGACCGTTGTTGGCGGAAGTATTGAGTCTTAAAATATCTTTTTTAAGTTTTTCCTTGTATTCGTCGGCCAGCTTTATACTCTCAAGCTTATCTTCGTATTCATCTGTAAAATTTTCATAGCCGCTGTTTTTTGCCATTTCATTTTGAATTACCTTAAGATGTTCTCTTAGAATATAATCCCTTTGATTTTTTGAAATATCCTTATCCACTTCAGACTTGATTCTGTCTGAAATCTCTTTTCTGTCTATGGCCTCGCTCATTATCTCCATAAGAAGCATTGATTCTTCTACAGGAGTCTTTGCGGCATTGATTATCTTTCTCTTCTCATAGTTTAAATTGAGTGCAAGCCTGAGTCCGTCCAATAGCTTGGGCAAAGACTTTACAGCCAGTAAGTCGTTAAGGAAGTTCTTTCTGAACCTCTCATTTACATCACTGTATCCCCTCATTGTAAGGTGGAGGCTTCTTATCATCCTGTCAAAACCTTCTTCAGATTCCACATACTCCTCTACATCGGCTTCATACTCATTAGGGGCGATGCAATCCATTGATTTTAATTTTCCTCGTCTGACTGCCCTTACCAAAACTTCAGTTACGCCGTTGTCCTTTTCATTTACACTCTCTACCTTTGCAATAACACCGTTGGCCTCAGTATATGCACTGTCTTTTCTTTCAGTGTCGTCATCCGATTTGAATCTCAACAGAAACAACTCTTCATCATTGTCATAGGCTTCAAGCTGTACCTTCAGTTTTTCTCTGTCGTCAGCTGAAAATCCTATCACCTCTCCCGGAAAGATTACCTGCCCCTTTATCAATATTGTTTTTAATCTGTTCATTTACTCCCTATATATACAATACCCCCGGTATAGCCGAGGGTAAGTAAATTCTAAGCGCTTTCGCTGTTTTCATTGGTTGCTTTTATCTTTTTTGCTCTTACAGATTTATCTCTGTATACAATATCAGGCTCTCCGCCATCTATTGTCTCTTTTGTGATGGTACAGATACCGATATTCGGATCTGAAGGTATCTCATACATCATCTCGGTCATAACGCCTTCAAGTATGGACCTTAAACCTCTTGCACCTATTTTTCTTTCAAGTGCAAGGTTGGCCACCTCTTCTACAGCCCCTTTATCAAACTCAAGCTTCACATCGTCAAGCTCAAACAGCTTTTGATACTGCTTTGTGATGGCATTCTTAGGCTTTGTCATTATCTGTATAAGCGCTTCCTTGTCAAGCATATCAAGTGATACCGTGACAGGTACACGACCGATAAACTCAGGTATAAGTCCGAACTTGGTCAAATCTCCCGGAAGTACCATCTTGAAAAGCTCGTCTATCGACTTTGAGTTCTTCTCAACCACATCGGAATTGAATCCGATGCTTCCCTTTGAGAGTCTGTTCTCAACTATCTTTTCAAGTCCGTCAAAAGCTCCTCCACAGATAAACAATATATTTGTGGTATCTATCTGTATAAGCTCCTGTTGAGGATGCTTTCTGCCGCCCTGTGGCGGTACTGAAGCAATACTTCCTTCAAGTATCTTAAGCAGTGCCTGCTGTACACCTTCACCGGATACATCTCTGGTAATGGATACGTTTTCAGACTTCTTTGTTATCTTATCAATCTCATCTATATAAATAATGCCGTATTCGGCTCTCTTTACATCACCGTCGGCTGCCTGAATAAGCTTAAGAAGAATATTCTCGACATCTTCTCCGACATAACCGGCCTCTGTAAGTGTGGTAGCGTCCGCAATCGCAAACGGAACATTCAAAATCTTCGCAAGAGTCTGTGCCAAATATGTCTTACCTGAACCTGTAGGTCCAAGCATAAGTATATTACTCTTTTGTATCTCAACTTCCGCACTTTTTTTGGATTTAATTCTCTTATAATGATTGTATACCGCTACGGACAATACCTTCTTCGCATCATCCTGTCCGATAACATAATCATCCAAAAACTTCTTGATTTCCTTAGGTTTTAAGAGATTTATATCATTTGAAGCATCATAGTAATCAGTTACTCCGTCAAGCTCCTCTTCAAGTATTTCAGAACATAATTCTATACATTCATCACAAATATATACTCCGTTCGGACCTGAAAGAAGTCGTCTTACCTGGTCAGATGTTTTCCCACAAAATGAGCAACATATTTTGTCCTTGTTGGCCATAATACCTCCTTAGTGGTGTTCTATAACCTTATCTATAATTCCATAGTCAAGAGCCTCTTTTGCAGACATATAATTGTCTCTTTCGGTATCTCTTTCTATGACCTCAACAGGCCGATTTGTATTCTCAGCCAAAATCTTATTCATTTTTTCTTTTGTCTTTAAAATCTGTTCTGCGGCTATCCTAATCTCTGTAGCCTGTCCCTGTGCACCGCCTGACGGCTGATGTATCATAATCTCGGCATTCGGAAGAGCGTATCTCTTGCCCTTTGTTCCGCCTGCAAGTAAGAAAGCTGCCATACTTGCCGCCATACCCATACAGATAGTGGACACATCACATTTTACATATTGCATTGTATCATATATAGCCATGCCGGCTACAACACTTCCGCCAGGGCTGTTTATATACAGATTTATATCCTTTGTAGGATCTTCAGACTCAAGGAAAAGAATCTGTGCCACTACAAGACTTGCAGTAACATCATTTACCTCTTCTCCGAGGAATATTATTCTATCTTTTAATAATCTTGAGTATATATCAAAGGCTCTCTCACCTCTGCTTGTAGACTCAATGACTGTAGGTACTAAACTCATAAAACTCCTATCTAAATTGCAATCCTTTAATACTCCAATAAGCCAGCCTTAGGCTGACTTATCTTCACTAATACATTATACTAATTTAGCATTTTCTACCAAAAAGTCAATTGCTTTTTGAACTGCAAGATCGTCAGACATCTGCTTTCTCTCATTCTCACCGAAGAATCCCTTAATCTTCTCAAGGTCCATCTTGTAAGAATCCGCAATCTTCTGAAGCTCCGCATTTATCTCATCTTCGCTAACCTGAATGTTCTCTTTCTTAGCTACTTCTTCAAGTACAAGCCTTGTCTTGATCTGCTTTAAAGCCTGTGGTTTGAACTGATTATTAAGGTCCGCTTTTGACATACCCGTTATCTGAAGATACTGATCAAGTGTGATACCCTGACTCTGCATTCTTCTTCCGTAGTCCGCTACAAGTCCTTCAACCTGTGCATCTACCATAGGATCCGGAATATCCATAGTTGAAGTCTCGATAAGCTTATCAACTATAGCATTCTCATTCTCTGTTGCCGCTCTCTTTGCCTTAGCCTCTGAAAGCTGCTTTCTTAAATCTTCCTTGTACTCATCCATTGTATCAAACTCACTGATCTCGCTTGCAAAATCATCATCAAGCTCAGGAAGTTCTTTCTTCTGGATTTCCTTTACCTTACAAGCAAATACTGCAGCCTTGCCTGCAAGATCCTTCATCTGATAGTTCTCAGGGAATGTGATATTTACATCGAAGTCTTCACCTGCATTATGTCCGATTATCTGATCCTCAAATCCCGGAATAAATGTACCTGAACCAATAACAAGCGGATAATCCTCGCCCTTACCGCCGTCAAATGCTACTCCGTCAATCTTTCCTTCGAAATCAAGTGTGATGTTGTCACCCTTTTCTACAGGTCTGCCTTCAACTGTGATAAGTCTTGCATTCTTCTCCTGCTCGCTCTTAAGTGCACTTGCGATATCGTCGTCGTTTACAACTTCATCAGCCCTCTTTACTTCGATACCCTTGTACTCGCCAAGCTCTACTTCAGGTCTTACAGCAATCAATGCCTCATATACGAAATCCTCGCCCTTTTTAGCGTTCTTGATTTCTATCTGCGGTCTTGAAACTATCTCAAGCTCACTCTCTCTTGCCGCACTTGGATATGATGCATCAAGTACGAAGTCTATAGCATCCGGAATCAGGCTGTCTGCGCCGTACATCTTTTCAAAAACATCCTGTGTAACATGTCCTTTTCTAAATCCCGGAACATTGAATCTATTTTTATTTTTCTTAAAGGAATCAGCTATAGCCTTGTCAAATTCTTTTGCATCTACTGTGACTGTAAGCTTTGCCATATTTTTTTCTAATTTTTGTACTTCTACACTCATTAAAGTTTCTCCTTGTTTCATAAATGCCTTCAAGAGGCACATCTGGTATGCTATTATATCATAAACATAGCCCTCATACAACTGTGATTAAAAAGTTTCAAGATTATTTTATAAGCCGTATATGATAAAGTCCTAATATACCACAAGTGAAAATGTCCTGTTTATGATAGAATAGTGCTTTATACATTTTATTAAACAGGAGG
>NZ_DBHIEQ010000022.1:0-49430 GCF_057250505.1 Lachnoanaerobaculum sp.
CCTATTTAAATTTTTGATTTGTAAAAGTAAAAAAATGCATACCCAGCCCCCCCTGCCGCACCGGTTCCGGGATATTCACTGTCTGCATCCGGATATTTTTCCTTTACAATTTTTGAATAGTTCTTAAGCCATCCATCCATATCGGCTACCATTTCCTTGGTAGCACCCTTTTGAGGTCCGTATATTGCGGAGCATCCAAGTTCTCCACAGAGAGGATTGTTTACATCACATGCCACTCTGAAATAACATTCCGAAAGCTCTTTTATCACATTCTCATCTCTTATGCTTACAATATCTCTGACACCGCTTGCTCCAAATCCTACCTGATTACCTTCTTTATCAAGGAACTCATACCCCAGTGCCTGAAGCATTCCTATTCCACAGTCATTTGTAGCGGAACCGCCTATTCCAACTACAAAATGCCTGCAGCCTTTATTTATGGCATCCTTTATAAGCTCTCCTACTCCGAATGTTGTAGTATATAAAGGGTTCTTTTCATTACCGCTTACCAATGTAATGCCTGCAGCCTGTGACATTTCTATTATAGCCGTTTTACTTGAATCAACTATTCCGTAAACGGCGTTTACTTTTCTCCCTACAGGTCCTGTTACATCAACATTTATAAGCCTTCCGCCCATTCCTATAGACAGGGCTTCCACAGTGCCCTCACCACCGTCTGCAAGCGGTCTTATCTCAACTTCCGCATCTTTATGTGCTTTCTTTATTCCATTTGATATAGCCTCACCTGCCTCCAAAGAAGACATACTTCCTTTAAATGAATCAATGGCAACAACAACTCTCATTTTGCTGTTTCTCCTTTCATCTGTACTGATGCCAGTTTATCATATAAATACATCAAAATACACTTAAAAAATCCACTTGTTTATAAAATAAATCTTATACTGTATTTTTTATATAAAATAAATCCTACCGATAAAACAGCGATTAATCCCCCAATTAATAATATGATTGACTTTCCTACACTGATTTTATCTGAATTATATAAAGCTATAAATTTTTTGATTTCATCAAAGCGATTGTTGTGTAATTTTTGTCCTCATAAATTAAATTTTCGGCTTCAAAGAGCTTACCGTTTTTATCATACGAAAGTACTCTCTCAAAATATTCATTTGATGGCTTATGTTCTGTCACAAACCAGTTGGAGTCCTTCATATCAATAGTATCTGTATTTGATTCAAAAACAAGCTCTCTAAGTTCATCTTCGGATTTAATTTTGCTGACAGGTACTGCATTATATACAAAGAATAGATCGGTATTATTTACAACATTTTGATTAGGCTCCCCATTTTTTGAAAGAGCATTTATCAAAACATCATTTGAAGGAGGCAGCTTTATTATTCATCTTAACCTCCATAAAACAATTAAATTAATAAACTGTGAAAATAATATTGATTACTCATAATCATGTTTTTGCAGAACAAATGCTCCGCTTGAATTTCCAACTCTTGTATAATATTTTATCCCTACTCCCGGTGTAATAACACAAACTGTATTCTTATAATCATATATGGCATATGAGCCGTTGTCCAATGTAATCGTACAAAAACTCTCACCGGGATCTATTGTATAGTTTCTATATTCACGGGTCTTTGTGTCCATATATGTCCCATCTCCATAGAAATCAGTTCCAAAAAAAGAAATAGCATCTGAATTCACCACATCAAAAATTTGATCTGCACAATATGTACTACCTATTGGCTTTTTTATAGAATTATATCCATTAATACACAATATAAGAACTATTATAATAAATTCTATACTGCATATGGCAAATGCGATAATCCGCTCAATCGACTTTTTTTGCATAGGCATTTTCCCCATTTATTTCTTCCGACTCTTGATTAAACTGTATATCACGTTCAATAGCTGTAGTTGTATGTGATGATACAAAATAACCGTAATTAACTCCTTCCTAATTCTAATTAATTTTCACAGTCTATAATCTTGACTGAATTATATCACTCTTTATATTTTTTTCAATTGATATCTTCCCCGGAAATAAGAATGTGCAGCCAACACTAAAGCCTTTAGAACAAAATAAAAAAAGGCGAAGTTTCCTCCACCTTTAAACAACTTATTTTAAGAGTTCATCATAGCAAGCCGCTACACCGTCTTTTTCTATCTTTTCAAACCATCTGTTTACGATATCATACATATCGCTAAGGTCCTCACCCCAGTAATCTTCTCTCTTTAATATATCCGCTACCGAAGCGCTCTTCATAAACTTTACAATCTCTTCACCGTCATTTGCTTCATCTGTCTTATAAAATGCGATAAGTGCAGCCAATGAAAAACTCAGTATCTCAGGATATTTTCCGTTTTCGGCCTTATAGCCTTATACTCCAATATCGTAGGAAGTACCCTGGCTCTGAACTTTGACACTGAATTAAGTGCAATTGATAAAAGCTGATGCTTGATAAAAGGATTTGAAAATCTCTCAAATACAGCCTCTCCGAATTTTCTGTTATCCTCTGTATCTCCTATTGTAGGTATTATTTCCTCAAACACAGATTTTCTAAGAAGTGATGATACCTTTTCATCCTTCATACACTCGCCTACTGTCTCAAGTCCATATAGTCTTGCAGCAAGTACCATTGAAGTATGTGCTCCGTTAAGTATACGAACCTTTCTCTTCTTATAAGGATCCACATTGTCGGTCCAAACTACATTAAATCCTGCCTTTTGCAGTGGAAGCTCATCTTCATGATTTCCCTGTATTACCCAAAGGTGGAAAATCTCGGCTGTATCCATCATATTGTCCTTTTGACCGATTCTCTCCTCAAGCGCTTTATGTTCATCTCTTGGAAATCCTGTAACTATTCTGTCTACCAATGTAGAGCAGAAGCTGTTTTCTTTTTCAAGCCATGAAGCAAAATCCGCTCCAAGTTCCCATTTGGTAGCATACTGCTTACAACATTTTAAAAGCTCTTCACCGTTGTGATCTATAAGTTCGCATGAAAGTATAATAAATCCGGACAATCCTGCTTTAAATCTTTCATAAAGAAGTGCTGTTAGTTTTGCCGGAAAGCTGTTTGCGGGTGAATCGGAGAGTTTATTATCATCTTCATACACAATTCCTGCTTCTGTAGTATTTGACACAATAAATCTGAAATCAGGATTCTTTGCCAGACTCAAATATTCTTCATAGTCCTCATATGGATTGATACATCTGCTGATAACATCTATATGAGTATGTTCATCTACCACCTTACCGTTATCAACTCCTCTTAAGAAAAGATTGTATTCACAATTTTGTGCTTCAAGCATCTCACACATACCCGTTTTTATAGGCTGAACGACAACTACAGAGCCTTCAAATAATCCCTTATCATTTAATTTCTGGAAGAAATAGTCTACAAATCCTCTCAAAAAACCGCCTTCACCAAATTGGATGATTCTCTCTTTAGCCTTCATATTATACTCCTAATATTTTTTATTGAATACTGCAGCCATTGCCATCAGTAATCTGTTATCATTGAAATAATTTTACCTACTTCAATGTTATCTTTCCACTTCCACATCTTAGCTTTATACGTCTATATATTTGCTTCATATCTTCAGACTTTATTTTCTTTTTCGCCCTCTAATAATGTAAGCGTTTACATTTTTGAGTATATAATATTTGAAATTTTTTGTCAATCAAAAAAGACAGCCAAAAAGGCTGCCTACTTTTTATATACTAAGCCCTGTTCACTTAGATTTATAAAATATAAATTATCATATTATTGTACACTCCGGTTAACTATAAAAAATATAATTCGCGATAAACAATAATGGTCTTCTATTTAACATAATTATAAATTATTTTAATAGAAGACCATAATATTTAACTATTTAAGGGACAATCTTAATCTAAACTATTCTTAATCTAAACTATTCTTTATCCTTATTTATTACATTCTTGACACCTTCGACCGTTCCTTCTACAGCATCTTTAACATCTTTTGCAACTTCTTTAACCTTAGAAGCAGCTTTTTCAGCAGCTCCCTCCGTCTCTGTTTTTTTATCACCGGTTACTTTACCAATACCCTCTTTTAAAGCACCTTTAGCTTGATCTATCTTCTCTTCTAATGACATACTAATCTCCTTTTACCTAAATTTATTACAATATATTATATGAATTGATTTATCCACTAAATTATATGTAAAGCATATATTTTTTCATTCTATAAGAATATTACTCGAGTACTATAGACTTAAGATATAAAAATAATATAATTTGTTTTTACATATTAAAGTATCTTATCAATCATTTTCCTATCCTCTTCTACCAAAGAAAAACGAAACAACAGCAATGACAATTACTGCACCTAAGATAGAAGGAATCAATGACATCCCTGCCATAGTAGGTCCCCATTTACCAAATAATGCCTGACCGACAGATGATCCCAGTAAACCTGCAATGATATTAGCTATTATACCCATTGCACTACCTTTATTGGTAATAGCACCTGCAATGAAACCTATAAATCCACCTACAATGATAGACCAAATCATAAACCACCCTCCATTCTATATTTTTATATATTTTTCGATTATTATTTTAATATTCAAATTAAAATCTATTTAAAATATATACTCAGTATTATACACCATAAGTTAACTTTTGTCAAAATAAACCAAAAAAAATTATTTGCCTAAAGCTGTCCTATAAATCCTCAACATCAATCGCCTTTATTCCGTTTTTCCTTAATAAATCGGCGAATACACCCTGTCCTATTATAATTTTTCCTGAAAATGAGCCGTCATATATTGCATTAACTCCACATGACGGACTTCTTGACTGTAATATAACGATATCGGCATTTTGCTCTTTTACTGTATCAAGTGCTCTCCTTGCCCCTTCACGAAATTCTTTATCAACAGATGTGCCGTCCTTGAGACTGACTATACCGTTTACTATTTCCGCAGGTTCTCTTGGAATAGGCAGTCCGCCAAGAACTTCCGGACAAACAGGTATTACCTCATGTCCTTTGGTATAAGCTCTTACTTTTTTACTGTAATTGTTTCCGCCGTTATATTTACAATTTTCTCCAAGTAAACAGGCACTTACCGCTATTTTCATTTTAATAACCCACACCTCTTATAAATCTTTTCAATAATTTCCGATTTGAATTCCATGTACTTATCTATATCATCTGGATAAAGTACTGCGGCCTGCTCTTTCACTTTTGAATACTCGGATGCTAAAGCAGGATTATTTTTCAAAAAATCTCTGAATGTAATATGTTTAAAAAGTTCCTTGGAATCTTTCGGACATACATATAAATGATGTGTCATCAATTCTTCTTTTCCGGAATATGAAAAAGCTTCTCTGCCTTCAATACCCAAATCTCCCTCGTGTTTGTATCCTTTATCATTAAGCAATCTCTTTATAATTTCAAATTTGTCATTTTCAATAACAATATCAAGGTCAATAATTGGTTTTGCAGACAGGCCTTCGACAGATGTGCTTCCAACATGTTCAATTTTAACGGAATTGTAAATAATATCTTCCCCTAATGAATCTACTATTCTTTCAAATTCATCTTTCCATTTCGGATTCCATTTTTCAACCACAACATTTTTCGTTCTCATTTATAACAACCTGCATAGCTTCTAATTGTTTCTCAAATCCCGATACATTATATCAAAATCTATATATGAGCCTCCTATTTTAAAATATGCAGGAGATGTACCGATTTTTCTGAATCCGAACTTTTCATAAACATGGATTGCTCTAAAATTATCGCTTCTGACTTCAAGATTGATTATCTCAATACCATGTGACTTGGCATACTCTATCGCCATTTTAAGCAATCTGCTTCCAAGTCCTTTATTCCATTCCGATTTTAAAACTGTAATACCAAGTTCCGCTCTGTGATTCATTCGCCTTGGCAATCCGCTTAGGCTTACATCTCCGATAATTTCGCCATCTCTCCATGCAAAAAATGAACATGATTTTTCATCTTTCAAAAGAGATCCAATATATTCCGCCTCTCCTTCAACAGAAATAGGAAAGCCCTCCACTCCAAATGACAGATTATCTGTTTCTGATCCTATCTTTTTTGAATATTCTATTCTCGCCAAAGCATCCTCAGGAGATGCCTCTTTTATAATTATATTATCCATTTATCTTACCTTCTCCATAATCTCAGCTATCTTTTCAAATAAATTCCCACCATTATATTTACAATTTTCTCCAAGTAAACAGGCACCGACTGATATCTTCATCCTCAATCCCTTATTCATAAATTATATATCACTATCCCTGCCTTCTGTTCGTATTATTGTAAAATAACTCTGCCAACTCTTTTGTAAGTTTACCTTCTTTTTCAAGTCTACTCACAAAATTTTCTTCGTATCTTTCAAAATCCTCTGCACATCCGACATTCCCTGCAAGGAGTAATAGGGCTTTTGATATAATTTCTTGGCTTTTATTTTCTCTAAGTTCAGATTCTATAAATTCACATAAGCTGTCCAAAACTTCATAATTTTCTTTATCAGCCTTTTCAAAGTTCCCATTCCAATCTATTGAATCAAGCTTTTCTTTAAAATATCTTAAATCTTTACTATCCATACTTCTATAATAAATATACTTCATCTAAAACTATCTTATGTCTTATATGTTAAATCCTAAATTAGTGAAGAGATTTATCCATCATTTCAGCTCTCTTTAATAAAAAACCGATAATACTATCCAAATACTCATCCATCTCTTTTTTAGTTTCCGTTTTCAAGGATCTCCGCTATCTTTTCAAATGTATTTCCATTCCGTATTGTTATCTGCTTGTAAAAATCCTGTTTTATAAGCTTTTTGTGGTATGTAGTTTTCATATATTCCGATTCATCATATTTTCCCCAAAATACAGCATTTTCCCCAATATACACTATCTCATTATGAAATGTGGATTTATCTATAAAGTCTAAGATTTTACTTCTATCCAAATCACAGGAAAAGAATAAAACATCTCTTCTTGCCATTTCTTGATACCACCATTTGGGAAGATTTTCCTTTTCTTTTAAATAATCCTCTTTATTTATTAAAGTAAAAGGGATTGAAAAGTCAAAATTCATTTCCAATAAATGTTTTATCTTGGAGATACAACTTTCATAGCTTTCCACACTGCTAAAAAACAAATTTCCACTGTTGATATAGGAAGCAACATCCTCAAATCCCAATTCAGTTAACAAAACTTTCAAGTCACTCATAGAGACTTTATTCTTTCCACCAACATTTATACCACGCAATAAAAGTATATATCTCAACTTACTTACCTCTATACACTAAAATTCATTTCTGTTTTGATGGCTTTGAGAAAAATAACAGGTAAATTCCAAATACTAGTTTAATTGCCGCATCAATATATGCAATCACAGTTACAGGAATACCCTGAAAAATATACCCTACTGCAACATTCACAGTACAAATGATTCCTAAATAAATCATTGATTTTCCATGTACAAAGTAATACATAAAAAAGTGTATTGCAGTTGCCATCAATGCTCCCAACCAAATCAATCTCCAATTCTCATCGGCAAAAAACGGTCCACCAAGTAATGACATTAAAATAAACAATAAAATAATTGCATATAATGATACTTTTCTTTGAAATTCAGACGAGCTTCCGTCAGACAGCTTATTTAATACTCTTTTATTCATATTGACTGTAAAAAAGCTTACAATATATCCTATGCAAAATACCTGCATATTTATGATTTGTTTTCCACCTGCAAAAGTAGCCACTGAAATAACTGTTGCTACCAAAATTAACCATAAGCCACATGCCCTCTTATAATTGAATTCCAACTTCTCATTTTTATTATATTTTAAAAACATATAACCTCCTTAAGTCACTTCGGCAACGAGCATCCGATTTAGTTATCAAAAGTAATCACCTGCTTATCTACATTTACCTTGGCTTCAACTCCAAAAGGAATAATGCACCTCGGTGTTGAATGTCCCACATTTATATTATAAACAACAGATAAGTCTTTATCGCCAATCTCCTCAAGTAAAATTTGCTTATACTCCTCATAATATACCTCATCTTGAGGCTTTCCGACTAAAACACCTGATAGTACATCAAATATTCCATAATCCTTTAAAGCTCTGATCATTTTTCTATAGAGTTTCGGTTCCGGTTTATTCTCACTTGTCTCCAATAATAAAATTTTATTCTTCCAACCCTCAAGACTTGGGAATAGATCATATTTTTTACAAAGAGATACCGTATCCTCAAATCTTGAATTATCAAATATATCATAGATTGAATCAATACAGCCTCCCAAAATTTTACCTGTGAAAACCGGCTTACCGCTAAGTAACTCAAATCCGGTATTCTCATACCTTTCCATATCGACTCCGACAGAATTCTCACTGAAGTCTTCTCTTTCCTTATACCAAAACTCGCTTGGGCGTATTTCTTTAATTTTCCCTGTTGTGATAAGCTCTTCAAAGTATTTTTTGGTATATGGTAACATTTCTTTTGAGAGCTCACATATATCAGGTAGAAATGCCTGACCATAGAATGTTTTGATTCCCACTTTATTCAGCATAAAATGATTTTTGGTGGTATCTGAAAAGCCTAAGAATATTTTTTGTTTAACGTGCCTTTCCAGCTCATTGTTTTCAAACAGATATGGCAAAAGTTTATAGGTATCCACTCCTCCTATTGCACATAAAATCATATCAATAGAGTCATCCTTAAACGCTTCTATCAAATCTTTAGCTCTACTTTCGGGATGTTCCTTTATAAAGTCCACACCCTTAAGTGCATTAGGTAAAAATTTAACCTCTATACCGTATTTATTTAGTCTTTCCACACCTATTTTAAGTTCATGACTTATAAAGCTTTCTCCTAAAATACCGCTTGATAAACTGACTATTCCTATTTTCTTTACCATAAACATCTCCTTATCAAAAACCCGATACCTCAATTGAATCATCAATTTTGATATCGGGTTAATTTAAAATTATTTCACTGTCTGGTCGCCGTCTTTGATAACATAATTGGTCTTTGCACCGATTTCATCCATCCAAGATCTTACCTCAAGTGTTTTATAGTTGCCTGTATTGTAGCCTGAACCGCCGTCATTGTCCCAAAGCCACTCAGGAGCGTTCCACATAGCCACCTTCGGAGCTATTATCTCATATACATCCTTGTTTACACCGTACTGACCGTGGTGAGCCATCTGTACGATATCAGCCTTTAACTCTGAAGCAGGTACATCCGCCTTAAGTCTCTCACCTGCTGCAGGTCCCATATCTCCTAAGAACAATACTCTGGTACCGTTGTCAAAGTCTAATCTGAAAACTACGGATGAGTTGTTGATAGAGTTTGACTCTATCCAATAAGGATCATTGAGTACATGTATGGCTACACCGTCTACATAGTAAACCTCACCCTTGCTTGTAATATGAGATACACCTGCCGGCAGCTTTGCTATTGAATTTCTTATAGTATTTACCATGTCGGCTCTATACTTTTCGTACTTGTCATACCAAGCCTGCTCTCTGATATTGTAGTAGAAATTGTCGATTTTGATACCTTCAAAGCCGTTTTCTGCAAGCTTTGTAAAAGCACCGCCGTGATCACTGTGAGGATGTGATAAAATCCATGCGCTTACCTCACCGCCATAGCTCTTTATAGTCTCTACAAGATGAGGCTCATCCTGTGGAAGTCCTCCGTCAACCACTATCAACTTGCCGTTCTTGGTCTTTATTACATAGCTCATCATCTGGCTTTTTGTTGCCGAGTTTAATATATGAATCTCGGCGCCGTTTAAATAAGTTCCGTCATTAGCCTTGGTTGCAGTCTCGCCCATAACTACCTTAGGATAGTTGTTTGAGCTTTTACCTATAACACCTGCAAAAGATGTCATACCGGTATTTACAATCATTGCCGAACAAAGTGAAGTTAACAAAATTTTCTTTAGAAGTTTCATTTATCCCCCTTTTTATTGTTTTGTAGTTGTAAGTTAGTATCAGTCCCTGCCTTTATAACCTGATTCACAATATATTTTGAATCTTCCATTATATCATCCGCTCTGAAAAGCTGGATTTCAAGGTCATACTTATCAAAAAGTCCTCCGTAGGAAGTTTCACTTGACTTCTTTATTGAGAAATCCTGAGTAGCCGCGTAGTCATTGATTGCTCTGATATATTCATTGCCGTATGCAAGCGCCTCATCATCACTTATATCGTCTGACAAAGACCATATAAGCAACACTTTATTCTCATTTTCCTTAAATGCCATATCAATATAGTCACTCATAGGATACAAAGTCTTATCGTTGAACTGTTCTTCCGCATCACTTCTTATCTGAGACCAGTCCAATACTATATTTTTTTGTGTCTCAAATACAGGTTTGTCCGAATCCGGACTTTTATTGACAACTATATCCGAATTCGCACAGGCTCCCGCAGATAAGGCAAATACTATAGAGAGTACCCCTACAATATGCTTTTTAATTTTTATCATAATATAAATACCTTCCATTAGACATTTACTAACTTCACTATTATACCAAAGGGTTTTATTTTTTGTAGTGTTTTTTTGATTATTCCATAATTTTTAATATTTTTTTATATCTTGTAAAATAAGTTTAAAAGTGTTATTATGTTCAATATCAATATTTTTTATCTTATTTTGAACATAAGGAGGGCATGATGAAAAAATCAGGTATTGATTATTTTGTTACTATAGTACCTTTTTTGCTTGTACTGGTTTTGGTGCTGCTGTTTTTTGTATTTCCTGTACAGGCGACAGATATTCTCGGTAATATCAGAGGCCTGTTAAATAACAGCCTTGGAATTTTTTATCTTATATTCGGACTTTTTATCTTTTTACTGTCACTGTATATGGCATTTTCAAAATACGGCAATATAAAGCTTGGCAGCGGCAAAAAGGAACATTCCGACTTTGCATGGGGAACTATGATGTTTACTGCCGGACTTGCCGCAGATATATTATTTTACTCACTATGTGAATGGATGCTTTATGCCAATCAGGACAGAATACAATCCCTCGGTGATGCAACACTTTGGTCCGCCACCTATCCGCTTTTTCACTGGGGACCTATCCCTTGGGCATTCTATGTTGTACTTGCATCATGCTTCGGCTTTATGCTCCATGTAAGAAAGAGGACAAAGGCAAAATACTCTGAAGGTCTTAGGGTACTTCTCGGCTCGCATGTGGACGGAGTAATAGGCAAAATTGTAGATTTGACTGCAGTATTTGCACTTATTGCAGGTACAGCCACCACTTTTTCACTAGCAACACCTTTACTTTCTCAGACTGTAGCAAAACTTTTCGGCATCGGCAACAATAATATACTTACCATAGCTATTTTACTTGTAGTCTGCCTCATATATTCAGTCTGTGCCTATTTGGGTATTGACGGAGTGTCAAAGCTTGCATCATGCTGTACATATCTATTTTTTGCTCTTTTATTGTATGTATTCTTCGGTGGAGGACATGGCAAGTTCATACTTGAACTGGGCTTTAAATCACTTGGAAATTTGGCAAACAACTTTTTATCTCTTGCCACCTATATAGACCCTACAGGCAAATCAAGCTTTGCAGAGGACTGGACGGTATTTTACTGGGCATACTGGATGGTATGGTGTGTTGCCACTCCTTTCTTTATAGGCAGTATCTCAAGGGGCAGGACAATAAGAGAAGTTATACTCGGAGGATATATATTCGGTCTTTCAGGTACATTTATATCCTTTATCGTCCTCGGCAATTACGGTATTGCACTGAATGTATTCGGTCAGGTGGATTTGCTTAAGCTCTACACAGACAGCAATAATCTCTACACCACTATAGGTGAGATAATATCAAGTTTGCCGCTTCCTTATATAGCTATGATACTTTTGATACTTACAATGATTACATTTTATGCTACAACCTTTGACTCCATCACTCTTGTAGCCGCATCATACTCATATAAGGACCTTGAGGACAAAGAACCTTCAAAGCAGATAAAGCTGTACTGGTCAATACTTTTGATTTTACTGCCTATAGGCCTTATCTTTTCAGACAATTCCATGTCAAACCTACAGACAGTATCCATCATTGCCGCTTTTCCTATAGGTATTATAATGATTTTACTTATTATATCGTTTTTTAAGGATGCAAATATGTATCTAAATGAGTAAAAAGCTCATGATTCCAAAACTCGCCTACGGAAATTGAAAATCCGACGGCGAGTTTTTCTATACTTATTACACCGGGATTTTTGCTTCGACCTGAGATTATATCTTTTATAGTGGTTTTGGGAACTCCGGACTTTTTTGAAAGCTCATACACCGTCATATCTTTTTCGTAACATAATAACATTACTCTTTTTGAAATCGCTTGTGAAATATTCATACTTACTCCATAGATTATTAGAAATTCAGATATCTTATATGTAATATTATAGCAAAAAAAGAGCCGTTTTCACAGCTCTTTTATTCTTTATCTTCAAAATTTATCTTCTCTTCAACTATATATATAGGTCTGTCCTTTATCTCGGAAAGAATAAGTCCCAGATACTCTCCTATTATGCCCACTATAAAGAAAAGCACCGAAAACATAAAGCATATAAGACATATCGTGGTGGCATAGCCGCTTGGTGTACCTACCCTTATAAACGACACTATGGTATATATCATCATTATTATTGCCAAAAATGCAGCCATACTGCCTGCATATATACCCAGCTTAAGAGGCAGATTTGAAAAAGTCATTATAGTATTCATTGAGAATCTGAAAAGCTTCTTTATAGAATACTTGCTCTCTCCCGCATATCTCTTTCTTGCCTCATACTCTATATTTACAGTGTTAAAGCCTACATTTTGTACATAGCCTCTTAAAAATCTGGTCTTTTCTCTGTAATTGTTTCTCAATACATCGGCAACTCTCTTTGATATTCCGAAAAAATCCGAGGCATTGCTGACCAAATGTATATCACTTAATCTGTTGATAACCTTATAAAACATTGATGAGGTTATATTCTTTATAATTCCTGCCGACTTGTTTACGGTTCTGACCATATTTATTATGTCATATCCCGATTCAAACTTTCTCAACATCTCGGGAAGTAAGGTAGGAGGATGCTGAAGATCCGCATCCATACATACAAGATAATCTCCGCTTGCATTGTCAATACCTGCAATCATCGCAGCTTCATGTCCGAAATTTCTTGAAAAATGTACGACCTTTACATTTTCATCATCTTTTGCAATCTTAAATAAAATACCTCTTGAACCGTCCACACTTCCGTCATTTACAAAAATGATTTCATATGGATTATCTATCAAAAGAAGAACCTTTATTGTCTCTCTATAAAACTCAAATAAAACTTCCTCTTCATTATATACAGATACAATAATTGAAATCTTCTTACTCATAAATCTCTATCTCCGTACTGCCGTGGGTCGGGACTCTGTCAGCCTTTGGAGGAGGCGTCATATAATCACCGTACACCAGATGCAAAACACTGTCATACTCATCTATTATAGAAAGTGTGGCATCCTCAAACTTTATATTCAAATACTTTTCGTACCAATCCTTATTCACCTTTATATCAATATAATCAGGCTGATAATTGCTGTAATACCATGTAGTGCTGTTTCTTGACTTATAGAAAAGCTTTGAAAGCCCGTCCTGCAGTTTAAACAATCTCCTCATAGGTATTATTTTACCTAAAATCGAAAAGAACAATACCGCAAGTTTCATGGATCCTTTATATTTTTTCAACTCAAGTTTTTTTCTGTGTCCCATTGAAAACAGGTATATCAGCTTTTGGTTAAATAATACAAATTTTTGCAATGACTTTGATTTCGGCAGCTTATCCAAAATGAATATATCCACCCAAAGATGATTTAACTTACCCTCATAAGGATCCTTTTTATCATTATTTTTATACCTTGCACTTGGCTTATAAATTATCCTCGGAGTAAAATCATAAAATACTTTACCGTTTTTGAACTCATTCGGCATGATGAACTCCAGCTTATCACTCAACTCTCTCTTTACAATCCTTCTAAACGCCTCAAAATTCGCCCTTGTCATCGCAATATCGGCATCATCATCCCAAGGAATAAAACCTCCATGCCTTATCGCACCAAGTAGCGTACCTGAATCCAGAGTATAATTTATTTTATACTTTTTACATATTCTGTCTATTTCCTGCAAAATATATAAGTTTGCCTTTTGCAGGGCAAGCATTCCGTAAGAGTTATCCATTGCTAAGCCTTCCCATCAAAATAATTTAACGACATCATTTTACACTCTTTACAGTGTACAAATCAACAGTATTATTCACTAAAAATGTTCAATTTCTTAGATTTTATCAATCTAAGCGCATCTCTTGTTTTCTTAGGACTGTGATATTGTAAAACCGTCTTTAATGTCTCATCACTCTCATACTCAAAATTCTTTGCAACCTTTACCTTTTTTTCAAAACTTTCCATACGATATTTCGCCATTCTAAGCTCATTGCCTGCAGTAAGTAAATTGCCTGCAAACACAAGTATTACAAAAACAAAAACGCCTATATTTGATATAAGAGGAATCTTTATAGGTGCAGGCTTCTTTCTTCCGGGTCCCTTCACCTTTCTCTTAATATAAGCAAATGTCAATATAACTCCTATAAGCCCGGCTCCGAACTGAAGTGAATACCTTGAGCTCATTGCATACATAGGATCCAAGAAAATCCACCTTGTAAGTATTACCATAGTATGACTGAAAAGTCCCGATACAACCAGCAAAAGCGGAAATATCGTATCCTCATATATCTTATATCTGAAGTTCATATACAGTGCATCCAGATAAAATAATATAACTACCGCACCGAGTATTCCTGTTCCTATTACATTTATCTCAAAGTATTTTACAAGTTCCACACTGACCACATCAGATGCGAATGTATTTAGCCCAAAATACAAAAAGTAAAGCGGATCTCTGGCAAATACCGTCACGATACTCTCGCTTGTTGCACCTGCATTCACATTGTCCGCATTCATATAAGAATACATAAATAAAGCCAATGCCATAACTACAGGTATACACATCAATACTCCTCTTTTTTTCTTTCTTAAAAAAGCATAGAAAATATAGGCACAAATAAGTGTTGCACCGTAAGCAAGCGAATACGAACCTGCCGCCATTATTATTGTAAATACCGGCAGTAAAATATTTAGCGCAAGTTTAAAACCGCTCTCTTTTTGAATGTATGAATCCAGTATATAAAAATGCAGTGCAAACAGAAAGAATGTAAAAAAATGTACCCATCCTGTACCGTTTGTAAGCATCTCCCACTGTGAAAGTGAGAACACCACCATCATCACAAGAATGATATATCCGATTTTTAAATTCTTCTTTGCCATAAACAGCCCTATAACAATTCCCATCATCGAAAGGAATATTATTCCAAGGCTCATATCAAACATTGTGGAATAGTTAAAAAACTTTACATTTATCGCTCTTTCAAAAAATGTTATAGGCAATCTTGTCAGTGCATCTTTTCCAAAATAAGGTGCAGGTGAAAATGGATTGCGTAAATAAGTATTTATAATTCTGATATAGTCGGTATAGACCACATCAAGCACAGCACTTCTTATATATGCACTTAAATATATTGCACCTACTATCGGTAGGAAAAATGCTAAAAACTTCTTCATTATGCTCCTACTATTCTATCTTTATATTCAAAATAAAGCTAAGTTTCTTATCGCCTCTTTGCTCCTTGGCATCAGGCATATAGAAATTGCTCTTCATTTGTATCGGTATCAGAGTATTCGGAGTTGTATCTATCTCATAGTATGTTATATTTGATACCAAATCCAAGGTTTCTTTCTCTCCGTTTGCATCCACCTCGATACTTTCGTTTCCGGTAAGTTCTCCCGGATACATTATTTCAAAATGAATCTGTCCGTGCTCTCCCGACATTACATTAAACTTAGCCTCTTCATCGGTCCAACCGTCATCATAATGTCCATAGATATTTTCAACTTTTATATTCCTTAAAAAATCAGTAACATTGACATATTCATTGTTCTTTTTATCTTCAGTCAGCACTATCATATCTTCATTAACCACTCCTATATCTCTGTAGTTGTCAATAAATGTCACTATATCCTCTCTTATATCAGGCTCATAGGCTCTGAAGAATTCAAGTGCATCAAAATCACTTAGTTTAAAATCGTTTTTTATAATATAAATCCTTTTATTGCTTAAGTCCTTATCATATTTGTAGTAAGTCTCATTTGCCAGTGAATTGGCCCTGTTTTGCCCCTCAAAGAGATATATTTTATTATAGTAGCCTCTATAATACATATCACCTATAAGCATACAAAATCCCCAGACCATCACAAGTATTGCGGACACAAATGAAACATGAAATATTCTGCTGAGTGAAGTCCCTATAGTTTTATTCTTTGACTTTCTTACAGTTATCTTTTTATCCACACCGTAGATATATGCTGTAAGCAGGAGCAAAAATAAAAAAGGTGCATACAGCCATCTCATCTCCACTCTTATGGTTACGGCGGATGACACTATACTTCCTATAATAAATCCGAGAAACAGTAAGATGTTTTTTATCCAGTCAAATTCAATTTTTTTACTTCTCATCAAAATGGAATATACGGACTTGCAAATAAACATAATAAATGCAAATATTCCGATAATTATCAGAATTTTGACTGCAATATTTACATCCTTGAAGTCAATTCCGTTCAGATGTGTAGGTCCTGTATTTATTCCGCAAAGATATAATATCTCAGTTTTTACAGATGCAAAAAAACTTGACAGTTTGAATGTTTCACTTACCTTTGAGTTACCCGTACCCTCAGGTATAAACGACTTCAAAGCCGCAAATCTTATATAATTTGCCGCAATAAAAGTGATTATTGCTACCGATGCATTTATTATTCTGTATCCCTTTTTCACAATTACTGCAAAGATAAGCATCGGAAAGAGTACTACAAATCTCTCATGTGTAAAACAGTCCAAAAAATAAAATATACAGGCATAATAAAAGTATCTGTTTGCCTGTCCGTTGATATATTTGTAAAGGCATACACAAAGTGCAAATGCAAATATCATCGCCATGGCTTCCATAAGTCCGAGATACTGCCCTATATCATAGTATGAAAATCTTGAGACCAAAAACATGGCGGCAAATAAAAACGCCATCGTCTTTGAACGCGCAAGTCCCTTTGCAAAAAAATAAATTGCAATTGCTATACCTGCACCTATAAGTATATTTATAGGCACAATAAAATCAAGATTGTTCCTTATAATCCCTTGATATATCCAAGTAACTGCCCAGTATACCGGCCTGAACTTTCTCATCTCATGCGGAAATACATATCTGAAAAATCCCGTTCCTCTTCTGGTAGACCACATAAGCAGGTCGTCCATATATAAGCCTTTTATACTGATTCCGGTATTTATAATAAATGCAATACCTATAAGAAGCAATGAAAGCAATATATCCTTCAGATATTCGTATTTTTCTTCAACTTTTACCAGTACCATATCTCCCCCTAAAAATATGCATTATACGAAGTTTGATAGAGTTTCTTTATGACAACTGCCACGGGCCTTGGCAACAGTCTGTCAAACATAATACTTTCTTCTTTTTGCCTTGAGTGATCAAGTATACTCTTTTTTGTGGTCGCACCGTCATGTACTCTATAGCAAATCCCCGGATTTTCACAAAGTACAAACCTGCCCTCCAATTTTGCAAGCTTAAGAAGGCACTCCCAATCCAGCGCAAACTGAAAACTTGATAAAAACAAATCTTTCGGACAGAGTCTCTTATCATAGGCGCAGCTCGGTGCTATTATAGGATTGCCGAAGGTTATAGCAAGTCTTTTTACAAACTCTATATTGTTTAGAGCATTGAAAGTAAGCGGCAGTCTGAGAATTCTCTTCACGAACTCCACTTTTCCGAACTTCATCCTTCCGTTTTTTATAGTAATGGACGATGTGGTAAAAAGAGTCATATCGGGATATTTCTTTTTATACTTTAATAAATCCCTTGTATAGTGTTTAAGATAAATATCATCCTGATGCGCTATCGTTACCAGCTCAGTGGTAGCTATATTGTAGGCAAACTGCCAGTCATTGCTTATATTTGAAATATTATCGGCTTTTTTAATATTGTTGACAAATACATCAATTCCGTATTTGTTTGCAATACTGTAAATATATTCATTAGGTGTAGAGGTTGCAATCTTTATATCAGACTTTACTTCCTGAGCTTTCAAAGATTTTATACAGTCCTCCAAATATTTTGATTCCTTATATGCACAAATAACAAATGTATGTTTCATAACGGCTCCGTCTTTGCTACTTTATTTTGCTTATATACAATGTCTCACATTATACCACGAAAAGCTTATTATTGCATTACCCGCAGTATATGAAAAAATCTATGGAAAGGAACGCCTTCCCATAGATTATAGATATTATCTTCTGTTTTCCTGTGCCGTCCACTTAAAGTTCGGAACTTTTTCCTGCCACTTGCTTATACCTAAGACGCTCTTTGCGAAGTCTGTATTGTCAAGTGTGTACTTTGCCTTGTCAATGTACTTGAATACATTCCAAATTTTTCTCTTTGAAACAGCCTTAATCTCATCACCAACATTCATATTGCAGGTCCAAAGTCCGAATGAAAGCCCCGCCCTTACTTCAAGCGGTGCATCCACCTGACGGCTGAGTATATATGCTTCGATATACGGGTTTGAATCTACAAGGTAATATGAGTACGCAAATGCCGCAGCCTGCTCATTTTCTATATTGCCTCTTGTAGGATTGGTGGCTGTAAATCCCTCCTCCGTAAGCATTATATGTCTTACCACACCGTTTTTCTTGAGTGCATCCTGTGCAAAGTAGTCTGTAAGCTTATTAAGGTTTGCAAAGTTGATTACAGGAGAATCAAAGCTGTCCTTGATAAGTCCTGTCTTCTCTGCATCATCCCAGAACTCAGGCTCCGTCATAGGTGCCGGATACGGGTGATATGCAAGACCCCAGTCTATATCTCCGTGCTCCAATACCAAAGAGTTGAAGTTATCAACTACCTGCTTGCCGCCGTACTTGTTCTTGTTGTTGATCTCATTGTTCCAGTTGTAATCAAGTGAGTAAAATACTCTGTCTGTTGACGAGTTTGACTTGATTGCATTGTAGAAAATTCTGAATGCCTTCTCGTATCTTCTTGTATAGCTTCTTACATCCATATCTCCGACATAGTTCCACTGCTGGTTGTTGATCTCATTTCCGATAATCCAGTTGGATACCTTACCGTACTTAGGAGTCTTTCCGTTGTACCTTTCCGCAAGGAATGACGCTATAGCCTCTGTAGTCTCGGCTCCCTCTTTTGAGGATGCATTGAACATATAGTAGAATATACTGTCTCTTCTCGGCATATTAGGATACATAAGCTCAGGATGTGCTTCATTATAGCCGTTTAGAATAATGGCCGTAACGGTCATATCCTTTCCTGAGAATGCACTGATAGTCTTGTCATAGTCCTCAACTACAGCCTTGTTGAAATGATATGTCTTACCGTTGTAATTGTAGTCGATACCGTTACCGAGGATCTGATTGAAGGCAATATTGGTGGATGCGTGCTTTACTCCAAGGTCAAAAGCATCGTCAAGCATCTTTAACTCAATCTGCAATCCTTTCTTTGAGGCCTGTGTCTTATAAGCGGCAGTATTTGAAGCAACCGCCTCAGGATTTGTGATATACTTTTGTGAACTTACAGGAACATACTTGCTTCCGTCATATACCGCCACCACATAGCTGTTATAAAGTCTGCTGTTCTCACTTCCCTTATTCAACTGATATGATTTTGTTACACTTCCCGCACTTAATTTTTCAAGATAGTCGGTTCTGTTTCCGATACCGTCCTCATACGGCTGTAACTCAAAAAGATAAAAGTTACCGTCGGTACCTGACATATCACCTGAGTTGTTCATAGTAATGTCAACCGTAGTCTTATTTGAACCTATTGTAACAGAATCGATACTTGATGTTGCACCAAGCGCATATGCCTTACCGTGTATGCCAAGTCCCAGCATAGTCACAACCGCAAATGCGGATGCAAGCTTTATTAAATTTCTTCTCTTCATTTCGCCTCCTTATAAGAACTATTATAGCGTATTTCACAAATTGTTTTGTTAATTTTTTTTTACAGTTTTGTTATTTACTAAGTAAGGCGTCAGAGTCTTATACATACTGTAGCAAATATCTGTAAAAGAGAAAGTCCGTTCACAAAAATAAACAGGAATATCAAAGTTCTCTTCATCTCACTCTTTACAGAAAGCTTGTTGTTTTGAAGTACCGAAAGTATAGGAAGCATCACCGGTATAAAGTATCTGCCGCTGACTCCCTCTATAAACTGTGAACTTATCGGAGTCCACGCAATAAGCATTGATAAAAGTATAAGGAATATTATAAAGCCTACACTTACAGTAACAAGAATTTTATCCTTTAAAAGCAGCAACTTTTCCTTGCCCTCTCCGAATACGGAAAGTATTAAAGCTGCATTTAATACCAAAAAACCTATATAAGGTATTCCGACCACAGTATCCGCATGACCCAAATAAGTTCCCATCATGGTACCGTGATAGTATTCAAGCTGCAAAATAATTGTATTATAAAACAACTTTATCGCCTTGGCTTTGTTGTGAATCAAATACCCTATTGTATAGCTTTGCTCACCCGCCCACTCAAGACTGTCGGTATTGCTTGTGGAATATCCTACCACCGTCGCCCTGTTTACCAGATACATTGCAATTACAAATGACAGAAGTACAGTCACCGCACTTGCAAGGAAAAATGTTATATTTTCTTTTTTTATCTTTCCGTTTACCTTGCCTCTTACACTGAATTTTTGCATAGGTATTGCAAAAAGTATAAGCAGTATAGGAAAATATACCATCTTACAGGGTAAAATAAGTCCTGAAAACAATGTCACAACTATTAAATCCTTTATATTAAAGGAATCCTTTTCATATGCAAGGTAAAATACATATGAAACAAAGAAAATCAAACTTGCAATCATAATCGCATCATATGAATATGACGCAGCAAGTTCGATTGTAGTCGGAAACAAACCTATAAGGAATATAAACTCTTTAAACTTCGGCAAAAGCTTTATTGCAAAAGATGTAAGCAAAACAAAGACCGCCAGGTTTGCGAGTCTGCCGAAAATCACAAGATATACACTTCCAAGCCCCAATATCCTTGCTATACTTATGCCGAGTGCTGCAAAAAAATATACACTCGGTATGGTATTTACAGGTGAATGTAGCGACTGCGCTTTGTCATAAGTCTTTCCGTTAAAACTAATCCCGCTATTGCGACTGCGAAGATTCCCCTCTTCATAAAAAACCTTATAAGATGCTTCTTCCAGCTTGCTTGAAACAATTTTGCCATGACTCCCTCCTTCCGGTATCAAAACGCCCTCTTTTACACTTTTATTTGCATCAAATTTATATTCATTCTCAGTATCTTCAAGCCACAAATCTCCGGCTCTTATTATCACATGCCCGTCTGTAACAGTGGCTCTCTCACCAAGCATTATATTTGATATTTTATATGCCGAGATAAAATGTGCAATCTCATCCGGAGCCGACATTGCCGGAAATACGTACATATATGCAAGTCCGAATAATGTCAGTACTATCGGATATATCTTTACAATACTTAATTTTGTCAACTTCAGATATATAAGTGAGGCCAAAACTATAACAAAAACAGCTGTAGCCAAAACAAAATATCCCTTTTTTAAGAATATATCATTTGTATGTGAGATTCCCATTTTTACATAAGTGTAGCTGATATATGCAATTATAATAAATCCTATGATATATCCCAAAAAATATATTATTTTTTTCATATTCTCTCCAAATAACACTTGTACTTTTTACAAATAGATATTACACTGTAATCACCACAATTGTAAAGGAGGTTATTATGGCAAGTTTCAAAAAGTTATTATTTTTAGCATCTCTTGCAGGTGCCGCAGCAGCAGGTGTGTCATATGTACTGAAGTATAAAGGATATCAAAAGGAATTGGAGGGTGAGTTCAAAGATTTTGATGATGAACTTGATGAAAATACAGACAATAACCCTTCCGACAGAAAATATACCGAACTGAAATCATCTACAGATGAATTCGTTACTGCCGCTAAGGATACCGCAAACAGTGCCAAGGGAATGGCAAGCGCCGCCAAGGAAGTACTTAAAGGAGTTGCAAATATTGTAAGTGACAATGTGGCCGCTGCAACCGATGTTGCTAAGGACAGTGCAAAACCTATATTTGATAAAGCAAAAGATAAGCTTGATAAGGCAACAAAAAAGTCTGAGGATGATGATTCTGAAGTGGAAGTTGACTTTTATGAAATGAATCCTGACGAGGACAAAAAAGACCTTGCACAAAAAATAGACGATGTCCTTGATGATGGAAAAAAGAACTGAACTTAAAAAGAGGCCTAAGGCCTCTTTTTTATCTGTCTTTAAATGCAGTATATTCGTGTAAATCACCCACATACTTTGTAGCAGGTCTCATTATTCTTCCGTCATAAAGCTTGTTCTCCACATTATGTGCAACCCAACCTATATTTCTTGCCACTACAAAGAGCGGTGTATATAAGTCTTCAGGTATTCCAAGCATATTGTAGGCAAATCCTGAATAAAGGTCTACATTTGAAGAAATTGTAGTTCCCTTTCTTTCAAATACCACCTTCTTTACAGTCTTTTCAAACACCTCGTAGAAGTGATATTCGTCAAGTCTGTCCTTATCCTTTGCCACGACCTCACAGTACTCTCTTAAAAGCTCGGCTCTAGGGTCTGTAATTGTATAAACCGCATGTCCGAATCCGTATATAAGTCCGCTACAGTCATAGAAATCTTTATCAAGCAATCTGTTTACAACATTTCTTATCTTCTTTTCATCTGTGGTTATGCCTATTTCATCCTTCACGGCCTTCATCATCTGCACCACGGATATATTTGCGCCGCCGTGCTTAGGTCCTTTCAGTGAACCTATAGATGCGGCTATTGTAGAGTATATATCCGTACCTGTGGATGAAACCACTACATTTGTAAATGTTGAGTTGTTACCGCCGCCGTGGTCCGCATGAAGTACAAGTATTGTGTCCAGCAGTGCCGCTTCGTTCTTTGAGAATTTTTGGTCAACTCTTAACATCTGTAAGATATTCTCAGCCATTGACAGTTTCTCATCAGGATAATGTATTATAAGACTGTCATTGTTGAAATAATGTCTCTTTGCCTGATATGCATAGCACATTATTACAGGTAGAAATGCCGATATTCTGAGTCCTTTTAATAAAGTGGAAAATACATCCACATTGTCAGGCTCATCATCGTAGTTGTAAAGTGTAAGTACCGCATTTTGAAGTACATTCATCAAATTCTTTCCCGGATTTCTAAGAAGTACACTCTCAAAAAAGCCGTTAGGCAAAGCGTACATACTTCTAAATACCTTTGAAAAATTATCAAGCTCCACCTTATTCGGCAAGAAACCGAACAGCAGTAAGAACATTACTTCTTCATAGCCTCTGACAGATTTTGCACTTCCGTTTACAAGGTCGTTAAGACTGTAGCCTCTGTAGTAGAGCTTACCGTCCACATTTGTCTTCACGCCGTCCACTATATCATAGCCCACTACATCGGAAACCTTTGTAAGTCCTACCCTTACTCCTGTGCCGTCTTCGTTTCTAAGTCCCTTTTTTACATTGAACTCACTGAAGAGCACATTTTTTATCTCATTATAATTTTGACTCTTACCGAACTCCTGTGCCAAAAAACTGTCAATACAATTATCTCTCATTTATAACTTTCCTCTAATCTTTAAATACTCAAGTATCAATTCCACGCCTTGATCAAGTGTAATCTTTGATGTGTTCAGCGGCAGATCATAATGTGTCATATCGTCCCACTCTTCACCTGTGTAGTACTTATAGTACTCTTTTCTGATCCTGTTGTTTCTTTGTACTCGTCTAAGAGCTTCCTTGGCGTCCACTCCGTCTACATCCATTACTCTGTCCACTTTTGTAGAGAGGTCCGCATACACAAAGAGTGAAATAAAATCCTCATCTCCTGCGGAGCTAAGTACAAAGTCGGAGCATCTTCCGATAAGTATACAGGCTTCATTTGCAGCCAACTCTCTTATCACTTCACTTTCAAATCTGAAAAGATTGTCAGGTGAAACAATATCGTCACCTATTGACGGCTTATTATTTGCATTCTTTATTCCGCCTATGATTCTTTGTAAAATATGGTTACCCGGTCTCTCATCATTCATTCTGAAATACTGCTCTCCTACAGCCGAATGTTCGGATGCACGCCTTATTATTTCATCGTCATAATAAGGTATGCCAAGTCTCTCTGAAAGCTTCTGTCCTATTATCCTTCCGCCGCTACCATATTCTCTGTTTATGGTGATAATAAGTTTCTTATCCATAGTCCCCTCCGTTTTTATCTAGTTTGCCAACATCATTCTGTCATTTGCAAACTCTCCGCCGCTTGCCTCTTCAAACTTTCTTAAAAGATCATCGACTTTAAGTTTCTTTTTCTCTTCTCCGCTTACATCATATATCACTCTTCCGGAGTGCATCATAATGAGCCTGTTTCCGATATTCAGCGCATCCTTCATATTGTGAGTAACCATCATTGCGGTAAGATTTTGCTCTGCAACTACCTGCTCTGTAAGGTCAAGTACTCTCTTTGCAGTCTTCGGGTCAAGTGCCGCCGTATGCTCGTCAAGAAGCAAAAGCTTAGGCTTTTTGAGTGTTGCCATCAAAAGTGTAAGCGCCTGTCTTTGACCTCCCGACAGCAGTCCCACCTTTGAAGTCATTCTGGTCTGAAGTCCGAGGTCAAGTTTTGAAAGTATCTCTTTGTACTTTTCCTTCTCCGATTTTTTGATACCCCAAGCCAGTCCCCTTGACTCACCTCTTCTGAAAGCAAGTGCAAGGTTCTCATCTATTTGCATACCTGCACTGGTTCCCATCATAGGATCCTGAAATACTCTTCCTATATACTTTGCTCTCTTGTACTCAGGCATCCTTGATATGTCTACTCCGTCTATTATGATCCTGCCTCCGTCTATAGGATACACGCCTGCAATCATATTCAACATTGTAGATTTACCTGCACCGTTTCCACCGATGATTGTTACAAAGTCGCCGGGATTCAGATGCAGTGACAGTTTGTTTAAAGCTTTCTTTTCGTTTATTGTACCTTTGTTGAAGGTCTTGCTTACATTTAAAATCTCTAACATCTTACTCTCCCTTTGGTGAATATGCTCTGTTTAATCTTATTTTAGCACTAATTACCGGTACTGCCAATGCCAATGCCACTATTATAGCTGAGAGCATCTTCATATCGTTTGCGTCCATACCCAGCTGCAATACAATACCTCTTATTACAAAATATACTATTGACCCGACTACAGCAGATGTAAGTTTCATCCAGAATGAAATCACTTTTCCAAGTATTACCTCACCTATAACTATTGCCGCAAGTCCTATTACTATGGCACCTGTACCTGCGTTTATATCCGCATACTTTTGGCTCTGTACGATAAGTCCGCCTGAAAGTCCTATAAGTCCGTTACTGATTACAAGTGCAAGCAATTTTGTATGAGCTGTATTTACACCTAGTGCCCTAATCATCGCCTCATTATTTCCTGTAGCTCTGAGTGCAGAACCCAGCTCCGTACCGAAAAACCAATATAAAATAAGTATTATAAGTACTATTATTATTCCGCCCAAAATAACACCTGCTATTGAATTGCTGATTCCCGTAGCATCTGTAAGCCATGAAAATATGGTCTTTGTCTTTAAAAGCGGCACATTACTCTTTCCCATAACTCGTAGGTTAATTGACCACAAAGAAATCTGTGTCAAAATACCTGCAAGTATAGCAGGAATCTCAAATATCGTATGCAATGCTCCTGTGATAAATCCGGCTATCATACCTGCAATTGTAGCAAATATAAGCGCCGCCAAAGGATTCATATGGAAATTAACAATCATAACCGCACATACACAACCTCCGAAAGCAAAACTTCCGTCAGCCGTCAAATCCGGAATATCCAGTAATTTATAAGTAATATATACTCCAAGAACCATTACACCCCAAAGTATACCCTGTGATACGGCTCCCAACAGTGCTGTAAACATTTTTACCTCCACAAATTATATTTAATAACAACAAAACCGGCATACACCGGTCTTGAAAAATTCTTATTCCATTGAAATATTTGATGTATCTATTCCAAGTTCCTTTGCAACCTCATCGTTTATAACAAGTTTACATTTGTCCTTAGGTAAATATGCAATCGGAATATCTGCCGGAGACTTTCCGTTTAGAATCTCTACAGCCTGCTCTCCTGCAAGCTTGCCGACCTCAAAATAATCTATACCGTATGTTGCAAGAGCACCGTTTTCTACATGAGCCGCTTCAGCTCCGATAATAGGAATCTTATGTTCTGTAGTTGCAACCATTGCTACGGTTGTCATACCTGCCGCAATAACATTGTCTGTAGGTACATAGATGGCATCTACCTTGCCTACCATAGACTCAACAACACTTTGTATCTCATTTGAACTTGAAACGGTGTACTCCACACCGTTAAGCCCCTTAGCCTTCATGGCGTCCATAGCAAGTCCCGCCTGAAGCTTTGAATTAGCTTCCGCAGTACAGTAAAGAATACCTACATTCTTTGCTTCAGGTAAAATCTTTGTAAGAAGCTCAATCTGATCCGCTACCGGTGTAAGGTCCGAACTTCCGGTAACATTGCCGCCAGGCTTCTCGTTACTGTCTACAAGTCCTGAATCTGCAGGGTCTGTAACTGCAGTTATAACCACAGGAATATCTGATGTGGCACCTGCTACGGCCTGTGCCGCCGGTGTTGCAATAGCAAGGATCAAATCCTTTTTATCGTTTACAAGTTTGTTTGCGATAGTCTGTGCCGCGGACTGCTCACCTCCGGCATTCTCCTGCTCAATATCCACATTCATTCCCGCCTCTTTAAGTGCGGCAACAAAGCCTTCATTTGCCTTATCAAGTGCAGGATGCTGTACATACTGCAAAATCCCTATCTTCTTTGCATTCGCATCCGCCTGTGATGAAACATCGGATTTTGCGTCTGCGCTTGCAGTACTGTCTGAAGTATCCGCCTTAGAGCCGCATGCCATAAGGCTTGCTCCAAGTAACATAGCTACAGCTATTTTAAATATATTCTTTTTCATATACTGTCCTTCCATTTACAATAAAACTCTGCAATGGATTATACTATAACAAAATTTTCGCGTCAATACCTTAAGGCTTTAAACCTTAAAAGTTTAAAGTGATAAAGTAATAATAATATAACTCAAAATTTAGGCTAAATTACTGATTTTAACTTAAAAACTTTTTTACATTCTCAATATTCTTTAAACCCTCTTCATAGCCTTCATTATATAGGCTCTCAAGCTTGGCAACACTCTTTTCAAGTCTTTGTACAATGACCTTCTTTGGCGGTCTTATTATAAGAAGCTTACCCTCATTTGCAAGAGCTTCCATCTCTTCCTGCATTGCATTATACCTTTCAGGCACAGTCATAAGCTTATCTACAAGTCTTGGAAGCGGCTTAAAATATCTCTTATATATACTCTCATTTACCTTGTTTACAGGCTTTTTTCTGTATCCTTCTTCTCTTGTAAGTACAACCACAGCCTTTGGATATCCGAGGTCAAAGGCTCTTTTGTATGCAATGGATGTGGACACTCCGCCGTCCAGATACTTTCTTCCCTCAACATCAATCATTTTCGACATCACAGGTATGGATGCCGACGCTTCTACACCTGCCACAATATCACTGCATTTATCTCTGTCAAAATATGTACTTTCACCGGTTATTACATCTGTGGCTACAGCCTCATACTTTTGTGATTTGTCATTAAAGGCTTCCCAATCAAAAGGATCATATTTATTTGAAATATCGCCAAATAAAAAATCAAAATTGAATATCTGTCTTGATGTAAACATATTTTTGAAACTTATATACCTCTTATCATGCAGATACTTAAGATTTATCCTCTTTGACCTGCCTCTCTGTTTTGAAACATAGTTCATTCCGTTCATAGAGCCTGCTGAAACTCCGTTCACATATTCAATATACAAATCATTGTCCAAAAATGCGTCCAAAACTCCGGCAGTAAAAAGCCCTCTTAAAGAGCCGCCTTCCAAACACAATGCTCCCTTTAATATATCCATCATTCCACCTCCGTTTTAATATTTTAGCACCTTGATTGTAATTACTCAATCTGTTACAATCTACATTATCGTAAAAATGAGAGGTATTTTATGGCAGAAAAATTAGCGAAATCACTTATCGGGATGATGGGTGGACTTTTATCACTCAGCTTCGGCAAGCAGCTGATAGTATTTATTATATCCATGTTGCCTATATTGGAGCTTAGAGGAGGACTTATAGCCGCATCACTGCTTAAGCTTCCGCCGCTTGAGAGCTATATTATCGCAATAGTGGGCAATGTTATTCCGGTTCCTTTTATACTCCTTTTAATCAATAAAATTTTAAGGGCAATGGAAAAATCAAGATTCAAACTTTTTAGAGGATTCCATTCATTCCTGCATAAAAAGATAATGAAGAATAAGGACTCTATAGAAAAATACGGTTTTTGGGGACTTGTAATCTTTGTAGGTATACCGCTTCCGGGTACAGGTGCCTGGACAGGTGCAATAATTGCGGCATTTCTTGAGATGGACAGAAAAAAAGCTTTCCTCGGTATACTGCTTGGCATGCTGATGGCAAGTATTATAATGATGATTATATCCTTCGGACTTATTTCAAAGGTGGCATAAAAATATCGCAACGGCTTTCGTTGCGACTTTTTATATAGGTCCTTTATTTAATACCAAAACAGCAGTATAATGACCGACATCATAAGCAGCATAGTGTTCATAACTATATTTCCTCTATATCATTGAAAAAACAACTCTTTTTGCCGTCACCGCATATAGGTGCCACAGAATAGACTTTTACCAAAAGCGCATCCTTTTCTCCGTTCAAAAACAGTTCTCTGACATATTGATAGTTGCCGTACTTTTTACCCTTTACTATTGACCTGTTGTGTATATCTGAAAAGTAAGTGAACAGACCTGTAGATAAAGTCTTATTCCATGCATCTTCATTCATATATGTATATAATAAAACGGAATTGTCTACAAAATCCTGAACGATAACAGGGAGTAAACCTTCATTATTTAGCTTTAAGTCTTTCCACTCAAAATTTGTTTTTCCGCTGTAAATTCTGGCATCAATATGTTTCATAAATCTCTCCTTTACCTGTCCAAAAGATATAAACTCAGACTTTCAAGATAATGCACGATAATATCGCCTTTTTTCGGTATCTCATACTCCAAGTTCAGCTCTTCAAATTTAAAACTCTTTTTACCGCCTGCATACATCCTGTCCATAAATACTCTCAAATCACTTAGCGGCACATACATAATCTTATCAAGTGACTTAAAAAATATAATCAAAAAGGCTATACCGCCCTGCTTTTCAAACTCACACATAAATTTAAACTGATGCTCATGTACATTTGCCAAAGAAAAGCTTGCAGTCGCACACTCCTTGGCATCAAAACATACAGGTAACCCCTGTACCGCCCCGATATAGTCCACGGTTGACTTCTTATCAAAGTATGCCAATGTGATATGCCTTGTACTCTTGTCAATATCAATCGGTGTGATAGGAGTCGGTATCTTTTGAATCAGTGCAAGCCCCGCTTCTCTGTACTTTTCATTTGAATAGTTTATATACTCTTCAAGTGCGGAGCCTCTAAGACCTCTTGTCTTCCAAGTTCCCATCTCCTATCACCTTTCTGAAATCACCGTTATACTCGGCCACAAAGCACTTTCCCTTTAGAGCTTTGAAAGTCTTTGTATCCGATATGTCCTCATTTTCGTATACAAGTTTATATGAATGCAGCATTTGCCATTTTATTCCGTATTTTTTCTTATAGGCTTCATTTACAGACCTGTTGCCGTACTTGAAATCTCCTATTATCGGATGTGATATACTTGCCAGATGTGCCCTTATCTGATGTGTCTTTCCTGTAATCAGCTTTACCGACAGTAAAGTGGCATCGTCAAAATATCCTATAGGCTCGTACTCCGTCTGTATATAATCCGCTTTTTCAAACTCGTTATTTTTTATAATCACCTTATTGGTCTTTTCATCCTTATAAAGCCAACCGGATATAGCACTTTTTTTACTTACTTTCCCCTTTACAAAAGCCACGTAGAACTTTTTTACCGCCTTTGTCTTTATAAGCTCATTATTTACTCTAAGACCTTCCAGAGTTTTACCGCATACCAAAAGTCCTGAAGTATTTCTGTCAAGCCTGTTGCAAATAGAAGGCTTAAAAGTATTCAAAGCTGTCTCATCAAAATGAAGGTACTCTAAAAGCAAATCATTTACAGATACATCATTTGCCTGTGCCTTTTGTGACAACAATCCGGCCGGCTTATTTATAATTACAGTATTTTCATCTTCATATACTATATATGACTTGAATGTAGCCGCCTTATTGTCCTTATCTGTATTTTCAGCCTTGACTGTCTGTGAAATATTTTTCTTTCCTGTAAGTTTTTCAAAGCTTTCATCTGAAAACCAAAGTTTGATACTTGACCCAAGCATCAGTCTCTCCTTGCCGTCAGCCTTCTTATCATCCAGTGTAATATTTTTCTTTCTGAGCATCTTAAAGATAAAGCCAGCATTTGCATTTACAAATATCTTTTCCAACACTCTGTCAAGCCTCTGACCGCTTTCATTCTTTCCTACAATTATCTCAACCATTATACCGACAGGCTTTTTAAGATTGCCCTAATCTCATTTAATTTATTGTCAACATTCTCGTCGGTCTGCGAGACTTTTATAAACTTTTTTAATTCATTTATACTTTCACAGACCTTTACATTCACACTTATTCCCCCAAGTTTCATTCTCTCTTTTATAAAGTCTTCGGTTTTTCTTTTGTCCGCCTTATTTGAAAGAACACAAAATATCCTCTCTCCGTCAATATATATGATATCAAGAGGCATAACCTGTTCCTTCATAGTAAGGATAATGTCAAATAAAAAATGCTTATCCTCCAAATACGGTTTTACAAGGTCGTACTCACATGACCTGTACTTAAACACTACCAAAAAAGGCGATAAAAGATTTGCCATAGGCAGTACCATAAGTATAGACGACACCAACAGTATCCTTGACATATTTTCTTTAGTATGTTTTGAAGCTATAAAAAGTATCAAAATAACGATAATAAAGAATCCTATCATTATCCCGTTTTTTATCTTGAAGTACTTTCTATATCCGTACTCACCTTTTTTCTTTATCATATCAATTCACTGTAGT
This sequence comes from Lachnoanaerobaculum sp., assembly GCF_057250505.1. Lineage (NCBI taxonomy): Bacteria > Bacillati > Bacillota > Clostridia > Lachnospirales > Lachnospiraceae > Lachnoanaerobaculum > Lachnoanaerobaculum sp. Next base: position 31,468 of record NZ_DBHIEQ010000022.1, read on the forward strand.
CTACTATATAGTAGTCTGACAACTCCTTTTTCTTTTGTCTGACTTCCTTGGTAAAATCATCTTCGATTGCACAGACTTTCATGCCTGCCGACTTGCCTGCCATTATACCTGCCACAACATCTTCAAATACAAGGCAGTTTTTCGGCTCCACATTAAGAAGCTTTGCAGTGGTAAGGTACACATCAGGTGCCGGCTTACCTCTTTTTACTTCATCAGAAGTTGTGATAACCTCAAAGAAATCTTTCATATTTAAGGATTCCAAGACCGCATCCACCATTGACCTGTTATTACTTGTCGCAATCCCCATCCTGATGCCTTTTGACCTTAAATGCTCCAAAAACTTTTTGCAACCGGGTTTTTCCTTGACCTCATACTTATACTTATCATATGCCATATCCTCCCAGTCCTTACATATCTTTTCAATACTGTCCGATATACCGAACTTATTCTTAAAGTATACGGCAGTCTCATGAAAGCTGATACCGTCTATCTCATTTTTTAAATTGTCGTCATATTCAATACCGAATCTGCCAAGATACTCCCTGTCTATGTCCGGCCACATCCACATAGAGTCCACCAGCGTTCCGTCCAGATCGAATATGCACGCTTTAATGTTCTTTATCATAATTTACCTAATCCGTTATTTCATCTACCAACTCGGGATGTTCGTTACCGTACTCCGTAATAACATTATTTACCTTAGTAATTACTTCACTTCCCAAGCTTTTATATAACTTTCTGTCACCAATTATATAAAATTCTTTTTTAGCTCTTGTAGCGGCAACATTCATCATATTTGCCTCATTTACAGCCCAAGTTGCCGCTCCTTTACTGTTTGTATCCGCACCAAGTACCATAAAAACAATAGGTGCTTCCTTACCTTGGAATGTATGTATAGTTCCTATATTTGTTACCTTACCTTTTTCTTTTCTTGTAAAACCTATTTCATTAAGTTTTATTCCAAGCTTATAAGCAACATTTTTAAAAGGTGAAATTATATAAACAGTATCACTTTCATTTTTATCGATTATTTTAGGGTCTTTCTCAATCATTGATTTTATCTTTTTTAAAAGGAAATCCCCCTGCTCATCGACATACTTATTTACAGCCTTGCCGGCTATATCATACCACCCTGTTTTGCCATAGCCTTCCTTGCCCTGTACCATAAGATTATTATATGAGATTGCATTTGAAATGGTAAACATCGGATACCGGCATCTCCTATGAACCCACAGCGGAATACCTATCCATGAACTCTCATCCATATCTTTACTTGTATAAAAGCCGTATCTGCTTACCGCATCCACCAAAGTTTGTACAGAAGCCGACTCTGATAAATATAACTCACTTACATTATATATTTTTGAAAGTAGTGCAAGTATTCCTTCATCCAATGTAAGCACCGGCTTTATCTGGAACGGATCACCTACAACCATGATATTTTTACTTCTAAATACGGCACCTACCGCCGCTTGTGGAAGTGCCTGCCCCGCCTCATCTACAAAAGTATGCCCCAATACATTTTCATCAATGTTTTTTAACATTCTTGAGAAACTGGCAAAGGTTGAACTGATAACCGGAATACACAGATTCATCCAATTCCATGCAATATTTATTAACTTCTTATTTTTTTCTACATAATTGTTCTGATATTTCCATATATTTACAGCGGCATTGATATTTTTTCTGTTCTCATACAAAAACTCTTTTCGTACTTGCAATGCCGACACAAACAGCTTTGACTGTTCAATCCTATAGTTTTTATCAAACCATGGATTTGACATCTGTAAGCTGTCATAATCTTTCTCAAAATCAAGTACTCTGTCAAAAACTCCCTTATCCGATTCAAAAGCTTCTATTATACTGTTATACTTTGCTTTTTGTTTTTCACTTTGTTGCTTTAAAGATTCATACTTTACAATATCTTCATCCAATCTATGCTTATAGGCGTCGATATCTCTCTTAAGACGGTTAGATCTGTTTTGAAGTTCAATTTCAGTCTTTCTTAGTATCTCATCTTCATCTATAAGCTTTTGTAATCTGTTTAATAAATCATTTACTTCATTTTCAACAGTCTTATTCTTATTGCTGTTAAACAGCCTGTCCAAAAATCCGCCCTTTTGACCTCTTTTCAGTTCAACCGACATCTTTTGGTTTGCAATACTGTTTGCCAAATCCGCCCTCTGAGCCCTTATACTGCCAAGTTTACCTGTGACTTCATCCATATCCGCTCTGTTTTTTTCAACAGCTTTTTCATACTCAAGCTTTTCAGATTCTATTTTGGCTCTTTCGGCTTCTTCTTTTTCAGATGTATTATCATCAATATTTTGCTTTGCATTCTTATATTCTGCATACTTCTTTTGCAAATTCCTTGCGTCACTTCGCAAATCGGACACATAATCATACTGCTTTTTAAATTTATCATAAATCTCGCTGTCAGACTTATATTCTTCATTCAGATATTTGACAATGCATCCTATTTTATTCAATATATTTGTCATGTTTTCAGCCTTACCGCCTTCAAGAGAGAAAGTGCCCCAAAACCTTTCTTCTTTCATATCAGTATTGGCTATATCTTTGAAATAATCAGCTTTTTCAAGTTCAGGCAATATATTATCATCAATTCCCTCTTTTAAAGGTAACTCATTGACAATATTTTGAACGGCACCGTTATTGGAACTTGCAACCACAATATTATTTTCTGCAATTTTATCTGTGAGTTCTCCTATTGAAGCCTTACCGTAATATAAAGTGTATTCATTTCCTTTTATATACTTTGATTTTAGTAAACATATATCATGTGCCTGTTTAACAACCAACTCCGCAAATATATCTTTTAAAAGTGTAGTCTTTCCTGTTCCCGGAGGACCGTTTACACTTCTCATATTGCTTTTGTCATATCCTATTGTCAAGTTTACGGCTACCTGTTGCATAAATGAAAGTGCAAACTCTGTTTTACTTGGGAATCTTCCAAGCGGATAATTTTGCGGCTCCAATATCTTTTCAAACACAGATTGATTATAGTTTGGAGAGTCTTTTTTACCGTCCAAATTTATCCTGTCGTTTATATTTCCACCTGTCAAATATCTTTTAAGGTTTGTATTATTGATTTCCTTTGACTTATTGAGGTCGTCAATAAAGAAAGAGTGCAAATTTGTTGCTTCCGTTTCAATATTACTTAGTATCTGTACACGACAATTCTCTATATCAATATTATACTCACTTAACAAAGCATTTAAGGCGTTATCAAATTTCTCCGGATCATCCTCACTGCCTTCAAATCTTTTGATTGTCTTTTCCTTGAACTTCTCTTCAAATTCCTGAAAATCAGACTTACTGGGTACATCATGCAGATATCTCATGTATCCGCTACAGGTAAAAAAGATATTATCACTTATAAAATTTATATTTTTATCAAAATACAATGCGATACTGAATTTATTACCATAATTTATATCACTCTGTGTTTTTGCCACTCCGTATTTCTCTCTGAGAAATTCTACCACCTCGGCAAATTTAAAGATATCCAAATACAGTACAAGACCTGAATTTTTATATTTCTTCTTGTCTGAACTTTCCATCAGGTTTTGAAAATACTTTTTATATTTTTTATCAGTCAAATCATTCAATAACAGAATATCTCTATCCTTTAAGTTGATTTCTCCCTCTGATAAATGTTCCACCATAATCCAAGTATCTAAAATGCTGTTTGTATTATCCATTATCCCTCTACGCCTTATCATACCAACTTCTCCATCTCTTCCTTACTTAGTTTCCTGCTCTCACCCTTTTTTAGGTGCAAATCATCAAGATTCAGCCCTCCGAATGCAACTCTTTTTAAATATGTCACCTCACCGCCAAGAGCTTTTATCATTCTCTTGACCTGATGGAACTTCCCCTCATGTATAGTTAACATTACCTCTCTGTCCGAGAGAATTTCAAGCTTTGCAGGTTTTGAAACCTCACCCTCGCCTATATCAAGTCCTTTAGCTGTACATTCTATAGCGTCATCTTCTAAAATACCGTCAAATTTTGCATAATATACCTTATCCACATGAGATGCAGGCGATACCAGCCTGTGATTTAGAGCTCCGTCATTTGTCAAAATCAAAAGCCCCTCCGTATCAAGGTCAAGTCTGCCTACAGGCACAATGTTTTTTCTGTCCGAATCGATAAGCTCCATAACAGTTTTGTGTACATTGTCCTTGGTGGCACAGACATATCCGGTAGGCTTATAAAGTACATAGGTCTCAAACTCTTCCACAACCACCTGCCTGCCTTCAAAATAGAGCTTATCTCTTTCACTGTCTATCTTTTCATCAGCTTTTTTTATAACTTTGTCATTTATTTTTATCTTGCCTGTTTTGGCGTATTTTTTGATTTCACTGCGACTGCCGAAGCCAAGCTCAGACATAATCTTATCCACTCTGACAACCATTACATCCACCTCCAGCCCTGATAATACTTATTTTTACAGCTTCTTTTGTTCTGTTTTACAAACCCAAGTGAAAATCCGTCCACACATACAAGTCTGATTCCGTTGTACTCATCATCAGCCTCTATAGTCTCACCCTTTAAATACTTTACCACTCTTTCATCATCTGCAGGCAAATCAAGCGGATTTTCCCACTCATCGAATTTTATATTCATAGCTAAAGCCTGAAAAGGTTCAAATCTGTTTTTCTTTATCTCACCCAAAAGCAGACCTGTTCTTATATAGTGAAGACTCTTGTCAATCAGTGCATCTTTCGGCAGATAGTAAGCGTAATCTTTGTTGATAAAAATCCTATCATAATCCCAATCACGCTTTATCTTCTTTAAAAAATCCACAAGCTCCTCAGGTAACTTCGCCGGCTTCTTTCTTTTATTCTTTTCCTTTTTATTGTCTTTACTTACAATTTCAGTTTCACTGCCGCTCTTTTTAAGCCTTGCTACAAAATGCCCCTCACCTTTAAGTTTATGCGGAAAAAGCCTTACAGTCCCGGGCAGCAGCTTAGACTCTTCAAATCCGAACTCAGGTGTAATCTTTTCTATGGCAAAGTCACTGTGATTTTCAAGGAAATTTATAAGACTTCCCTCATCCTCGACACTTGAATATGTACAAGTAGAGTATACCAAGGTGCCTCCCGGCTTTAACATCTTGGCGGCTTCATTCAATATACTCACCTGAATTCCTGTAAAAAACTCGGGCCCTCTTCCAAGATATGCCTTAAACACCGCACTGTCTCTTCTAAACATTCCCTCTCCCGAACAAGGAGCATCTACAATTATCTTATCAAAATACTCTATATATACCTTTGAAAGATTCTTAGGGTCCTCATTGGTGATAAGTACATTGTCAATACCGCTCACTTCTATATTCTTTTGTAAAGCCTTTACTCTGGAAGCCGAAAAATCATTGGTTACCAGTAATCCCTCACCTTGCAAATATGAAGCCGCCTGTGTTGACTTTCCTCCCGGTGCCGCACAAAGATCAAGCACCCTATCACCCGGCTTTATACCTGCCACGCTTGCAGGCGTCATGGCTGAAGGCTCCTGTATATAATAAAGCCCTGCAAAGTAATACGGATTTTTTGATATGCTCTTTATCTTATCATCGTATTTTATTGAAGGAGTCGTAAGCACTCCTTTTTCTTCTTCAAAATAAAATCCTTCTTTTACCCATGGTACACTATTAAAATCTCTGTCAAGAAGTTCCTTTAATCTGTCGGGGTCAAGCTTTAAAAGATTGGTTCTTATGCCTACATACGGCTTTTCATAAAGCGAATCTATATAAGCCTCATATTCGTCTCCTAAAAGATTTTTCATCGCATCTTTATAGGCTTTCGGCAAATCTTTTTCCTGTATCATATATACCTCTATCTTAATTACGCAAAAAATGGGCTGCTTGGCAGCCCAATCATTGTTCCTGTGAATTCGGATCTACAGGAACAATACTGGTTGCAAGCTCCTGTCTATTCTTTCCGATCTCTTCCGTATAATACTGCAGTGAATTCATATACTGACTGAATTTGTTTTGGCCATCCACCAATGTTCCTGAGATAATCTCCTGAATACTCTGTAAAAGTTCATCCGCATATCTTACAGATGATTTTCTAAGTTCATCGGCTTCCGCATTGGCCTCATAAATTATCTTATCGGCATCCATCCTTGCATATGCTATTATCCTGTCGGACTCCGCATACGCTGCCTGCATAATCTGATTCTCATTGACAAGCTGAGACTTCAGCTTGTTGGCCTCCAGCATAATAGCCTCCGACTCCTTCCTTGCACTTAAGATTATCGCATCGGCCTTTCTCTTTGCGTCATCCTTTATGGAATTACTTTTCAAATTTGCATCAAGCATTTCCTTTTCAGCCTTGTCCTTTGCATCCAGCAATATACTTTCCTTGTTGCTGATAACTTTCTGTGACTGTGTAACTTCCTCAGGTATTTCCTGTCTCAGTTCATTCAACAGTGCAACGAACTCTTCCTTGTTTACCTTTATTATCGAGTTTGACAGTGCAACAGTTTTACATCTGTTTACAAACTCCTCTATCTCTGTTATTACCTGTTCGATTCTACTCATTACTTCTCCTCAGACCTTTTTCCCTCAGTCTTTCCATAATTCTTTTTCTTATATCTTCTCTTACGAAATGACTGATATCTCCATCGTAAACCGCTATCTCCTTAACGATGCTTGAACTTAAATATGAATACTTCAAGTTTGTGCTCAAGAAAACAGTCTCTAAGTTCGGTGCAATTATTTTATTAGTCTGAGCCAATTGCAATTCATATTCAAAATCGGTTATTACTCTAAGTCCCCTGACCAAAATATTACAGTTCTGCTCATGAGCAAAATCCACCAATAAACCGTCAAATTCCAAAACCTCTATATTTGGCAGATGCCCTACCACACCTTTTATCATATCCACCCTCTCGGACGGTGTAAAAAGCGGATCTTTTGCCGAGTTGATAAGTACTCCGACGATTACCTTGTCAAACATCTTAGCAGCTCTCTCAATTATATCAATATGTCCATTGGTAATAGGATCGAAACTTCCCGGATAAATAGCTTTAGACATAGTCACCCTCGCTTATGTATAAAAATATGTTTATTAGACTTATACTCTTTGACTTTAACTATATCCCAATCCTTTTCCAAATGGGCTGTATCAGTCTTAAAATCTTCTTCAATTATAATCAATGTATGCTCATCAATCAATGTGGAATTTAATAAAATATCCAAGCATTTATCTTCAAATTCCTTTTTATATGGAGGATCCAAAAAAATAATATCAAATCTTTCTTTAAGATTTTTTATCTTATCAATGTTACTTTCAAAGCTTCCTTTCATTACAACGGCTCTGTCCGAAAGCTTTGTATGTGCAAGATTGTAATTAATACATTCGACGGCCTCTCTGTCAATATCGCAAAAGTAAGCCTTCTTTGCTCCTCTGCTTAAAGCTTCAATGCCTATACCTCCACTTCCCGCAAACATATCAAGGAAAGTGGCATCATATAAGTCATTTGCAATCATATTAAAAAGAGTCTCTTTTATCTTATCCGTAGTCGGCCTTGTCAGATTGCCCTTCGGAGTCTTTAATATCAAACTCCTTGCAGTTCCTGAAATAACTCTCATACTACTGCTCTATCTCAACCGCCGTCTTTCCGCTCTGCGGACTTACATTCTCACTGATAGGCTCCACTGTTTCTTCAGCAGTTTTACTTGCCGCAGTCTCGCCTGCACTTGCAGCGGTTGTTTCAGTCGGTGCCGGAGCAGGTGCCGCTTCAGTCAAGTTGTAACAAAGTACAGGGAATCCCGCATCCACATATTCATATAGCTGCTTTGCAACGGCAGGCGGTAAGTTGACACATCCGTGTGAACCTGAAGTCTTATATATCTGTCCGCCAAACGCACTTCTCCAAGGCGCATCGTGGAAACCTATACCGCCGTTAAAAGGCATCCAGTAATTTACAGGGGTTGAATAACCCTCACCCTTTAATGTGGCATTCCTTGTTCTGTATGTAAGCGGAAATGCTCCCGGAGGTGTGGTCCAGTTCTTTGAAACATTTCCCGATACAAAGTCACTTTCAAGTACCTTTGAACCGTTCTTTATAAGTATCATATGCTGTGCGGTAAGATTTACCTCCACATATGAATTACCGTAGTCGTTTTCACCGTGTGAAGCCGCTTTTCTTGAATACTCCGGTTCTCTCTTTGCAGTCTCACCGGCCTCTATAAGTGATCTTATGGCAGCCTTCTCTTTTTCTGTGTCTACCTTCCATCCGTATGATCCGCCTGTTATTGTAACTGTCGGACCGTATGATGTCTTTAAGGTCTTTGGCTTACCCACAGTATTGTAGGCATTTGATACCTTCTTTACAAATGAAGCTATTCCGTCATCTGATATGCTTACAGATCCGTCACTGTTCACAGTCAGCCAATTATGTATGGTATCACCGTTTAATACATTAAGCTTGTCATATGATATTCTGGCTGAAATATACTTGTTCAAATTTTTGAGTGCCGCATTCAAAGTAGGGTCATCAGACCTCTTTGCCGGCTTCTCATACAAATCATTATCCTCATAATCAAGATTTATCTCATTGTTGAGTGTAATAAGCTGACTCTTTATATACTCCTTGGCCTTTGCAATATCAATTGTATTGCCCTCAGTCTCAGGTATTATAGAGTATCCCGATCCCTGTACAAAGTCGGAAATCTTTGCATCTACAGGCTTTTCAAACTTTGACTCGTCAAGTGCCTTAAGTTTTGATACTGTATTTTCAAATTTGTCAGGATCTACGGTAAATGAAGACTGTATCTTCAAATCCTTTTTGCCGTTCATCTCGGCAATCCATGCCATGCTGTTTTGTTTGTTTAAAAGATTCTCCAGTGAATTATCCTTGACAAATGCAAGTCCGACATCGCTTCCCTTTATTATCTCATCATTGTTTCCTCTTGACTTTATTGTACTCTCAAAATTGTCAATCTGTTTTGACATCACCTGACGCACTTCATCTACAGTTTTCTCAGATGCGTCTATTCCGTTGATGACGGTATGTGGGAAAAATCTTGTTCTATATGTGTTGGCTTTCACAGTGTAAGCACCTACCACCGCTACAACACCGGCAACTATAACCCCCAGAGCGACTTTACTTCTTCTCTTTTTCTCTTTTTTACCTCTTTTTCTTGGTTGTTCTTTATTCTCAGACATACTACTCCTATCAAAGTGCTAACTTTTTATAATGTAAATCCATATAGCTGTTTATCTCCCTCTCAAGCTTATCCTTCTCGTCATCCCCCATATTGTCACATTGTATCACATTTACGGCTTCTTTTGCCATCTCAAATATATCATTATCGTTATATATATCCGCAACTCCGAAATCAAGTTCACCGCTCTGTGCCAATCCGAAAAGCTCCCCGGGACCTCGCAAAACCAAATCTTTGGAAGCAATATAAAATCCGTCATTCGAATTTCCTATTATCTCAAGTCTTTGCTTTGCCAATTTCGAGTTTGAAGTTCTTACAAATATCGCATATGACTGTAATCCGCTTCTTCCGACTCTTCCTCTAAGCTGATGCAAGGTCGCAAGTCCGAATCTCTCGGCATTTTCAATCATAATCACCGTAGCATTGGGAACATCCACTCCTACCTCGATTACGGTTGTCGACACTAAGATATCCGTCTCTTTATTTACATACCGGGACATTATATCATCTTTTTCTTTTTGATGCATTCGCCCATGTAACACTTCCACCTTACAATTTTGTGAAAATTTATCGGCTATTTTCTTACCGTAGTCCAATACATTCTCGGCTTCTATATTTTCACTTTCCTCAATCATCGGACATATGATATATGCCTGATGACCTTTTTTTATCTCAAGTAATATATGTTTGTAAGCTTTTTCTCTGTCATTTTCAGTAATTACGGCATTCTTTATCGGAAGTCTGCCTACAGGCTTTGACTCTATTGTGGAAATATCAAGGTCACCGTAGAGTATTATAGCAAGTGTCCTCGGTATCGGTGTAGCAGACATTACAAGCACATGCACATCTTCTCCCTTGTCTGAGAGTGTACTTCTTTGCCTTACTCCGAAACGATGTTGTTCATCCGTTACTACAAGTCCAAGTTTTTTGAACTTGACATTCTCGACAAGAAGTGCATGAGTGCCTATAACTATATCAAGTTCACCACTCTCTATCTTTTCATATGTGAGCAAATGTTCCTTCTTTGTCATAGACCCTGTAAGTATACCTACCTTAGGCGGATTATCAAGCCTGTTTAATATATCACACATAGACTTAAAATGCTGCTTTGCCAAAACTTCAGTCGGTACCATTACCACACCCTGAAATCCGGATCTCACAGCCATATAAAGGCAAATCAGCGCAACTACGGTCTTTCCCGAACCCACATCGCCCTGTATAAGCCTGTTTGCTACAGTTCCGCTTGACATATCATGTAAAATTTCTTCTATTACATTGTCTTGTGAATCGGTAAGTGTAAAAGGCAGCACGGATTTTATTTCATTCAATACGGCCTTGTCATTTGCTACTATATTTTTTGTTCTTACTCTAAGCCTTTTATCTTTTAAAAGTCTCATACCGTATAAAAATCTGAAAAAATCGTCAAACGACAGTCTCTTCTTTGCGGCAAAAAGACTTTCCCTATTCATCGGATTGTGAATGTTTTTTATAGCAACTTCCCTGTCCTCAAGTGAAAATCTTTTCACAATCGACTGTGGCAGATACTCTTTAAAATCCATCTCGGGAATATACTCAAATGCGGATTTTACAAGCTTTTCCATAGCATTGTTGTTGATGCCTGCAGTCAGCGCGTAAACAGGCTTGAAGCTTCCGATTTTTTTCTCATATTCCTCTACGGTATAAACAGTCGGATGTTCCAAAGTGTTTTTACTTCTCTTTGACATCTTACCTACAAAGACATAGCTCTCACCTGCTCTTAAAGTCATCCTTAAGTAAGCCGAGTTGTACCAAATCACATCTATTACATCTATATAATCTGTAAGCTTGGCTGTCAGTGCCTTTTTATTACTTCCGGCAAACGCAGGAGTCTTTGTAAGTGTTGCCTTGATTACAACATCCTCATCCCTGTTTATATCGCCAATTTTTGTGGGAGGCTTATACTCCAAATATCTTACAGGATAGTGCTTCAAAAGATCGTTTACAGTCCTTATACAAAGCTTATCCAAATACTGTGTTGTTTTTGCTCCCACGCCTTTTATGTTTTTTACAGATATATCCGGCATACATCTCCTAACAAAGTTTTAACTAGGTCATCAAATCAAAGACTTGATAAACCTAGTTATTAAGTAATTATTCTACAGATATAAAATAATAATAAACCGGCTGTCCGCCGTTATGTAACTCAAATTCAAGCTTAGGATACTTGCCAACAAGCTCGTCACAAAGCTTGGTCGCATCCTCCTCGCCGACATCGGCACCGTAGTAAAGACTTACAAGCTCGCTTGAATCATCTATCATGCTTGATACAGCCTTATCTACCGCAGAGTCGATACTCTTATCCACACCAATAATACCGCTGTCTCCAAGTGCCATAACATCGTTTTCATGTATCTCCACATCGTCAATAGTGGTATTTCGTACAGCATAGGTAATCTGTGCCGACTTCACATTGGCAATCTCTTCCTTGGCGTTTTCAAGATTCTCCTCGGCGCTTCTGTCCTCAGACAGGCTTATCATTGCGGTAATACCCTGCGGTATTGTCTTTGTAGGTATTACTACAACCTTTTTATTCTCTTCCAATTTTGCCGCCTGTTCAGCCGCCAAAATTATATTTTTATTGTTAGGTAAGATATATACGGTCTCGGCATTTAACTTATCAATTGCTTCTATGATATCCTCCGTACTCGGATTCATAGTCTGACCGCCTTCAACCACTATATCCACACCTATCTCCTTGAAAATAGAGGTAAGTCCGCTACCTGCGCTTACACTGATAACCCCCATTTTCTTTTTGTGGTTCTGCTCTTTGAGGATCTTATCCACACCCTTTATGACTCTTTCTCTATGCTCTTCACGCATATTGTCAATCTTTAAGTTGGTAAGCTCACCGAATGTGAGTCCCTTTTGAATGGCAAGTCCCGGGTCGTTTGTATGTACATGCACCTTAACCACTTCATCGTCGGCAACACATACCAAAGAATCTCCGATAGATGTAAGAAATTTTTTGAACTCCTCCTCATCCTTATCTGTAAACTCTTTTTTCAAATTCACTATAAACTCGGTACAGTATCCGAACTTAATATCCGCAGTATCAATATCATCCCTTGCAGCTCCGCTTACGGCTGACGCCTTACCGGAAAGTACAACATCTCCAAGTTCTATTATATTGCCCTTAAGTCCTTCAAGGATACCGTGGAGTATAACCATAAGTCCCTGACCGCCGGAGTCCACAACTCCCGCTTTCTTAAGTACAGGCAACATCTCAGGTGTCTGCTTTAGAGTTTCATCTCCGCATTTTAATACTTCCTCTAAAAACGGGATAATATCATCAAAATTGTCATATATTTCAAGTGCCTTCTCGCCCATAGCCTTGGCTACTGTAAGGATTGTACCTTCTTTCGGCTTCATTACCGCCTTATATGCTGTCTCACTAGCCTTATCAAAAGCAAGTGCAAGTTCAAACACATCTATAGTCTGCGATTCTTTTAAAATCTTTGCCGCTCCTCGAAAAAGCTGTGAAAGTATAACGCCTGAGTTTCCTCTGGCTCCGCGAAGTGAACCCTGCGCTATGGCCTTACAAAGTGTAGCTATATCATCACTCTGTTCAGCAGCCAAATTCTTTGCCGCCGACATTATAGTCATTGTCATATTTGTACCGGTATCTCCGTCAGGAACCGGAAAAACATTCAATTCGTTTATCCACTCCTTTTTAGCCTCCAAGCTTTTGGCTCCTGTTATAAAAGCACTTCTCAGTGATTGTGCATCAATCTGCTCTAGACTCACAAAAAATCCTCCTTAGTCTATTATTCGTACACCTTCTACGAATATATTCATTTTCTTTACTTCCATTCCTGTGAAATTTTCCGCTTTATATTTTATAGTTTCTATCAGATTCTGAGTTATCGCACTGATACTTAAACCATATGCAACTATGATATGAAAATCCAAAACAAGCTTGTTGTCCTCTATTTTTATACTGATGCCCTTTGTCATACTCTCTCTCTTAAGGAGCCTTGCAATACCGTCTGTCACGGAGACTGCCGCCATACCTACTATACCGAAGCACTCGACAGCCTGCATTCCGACATAGAATGCTATAACGTCCGGATTTATACTTATTTGACCAAGATTTGTATTGATTTGCCCTTTATTCATATAACCCTCCAATCATATTTGTCAAAAGACCTTTATTTTTTGTGGCACTGCCACCTAACTATGAAAGAATAAATATTTCGTAGTTTATATATAACCTAAAGTCCGAAAATTGCCTACTTAAGACATATCTCGGATACTTAATCATACCATTTTTTTATGATAAAGACAATGCAAGCTTTTAGCTTGGTAAACTGCCGCCTGTTTTGAAATTTTTATCCCTTAATATATTTTTTGTAGTACAATAGAAATATCATTTTTATAGAAGGTTGTTTATGGAATACAAGTTTGGTAAAAATAAAAATATTTTCTTTCTCGGTGTAAGAGACGGTATACCCATTGCTTTAGGTTACTTTGCAGTATCGTTTTCACTCGGTATAATGGCTACCAAATCGGGACTTTCCCCGCTTCAAGCGCTTGTTGCAAGCTTTTTAAACAATGCTTCGGCAGGAGAATATGCCGGATTCTCAATGATTGCCATATCCTCATCCTATATAGAGATTGCCGTTATCACACTGATAGCAAATGCAAGATACCTTTTAATGAGTATTGCACTCAGTCAGAGGATAAGAAAGGGCACACCGCTTCATCATATTTTGATAATAGCGCATCTTTTGACTGATGAAATATTTGCAGTATCCATTGCAAGACCCGGAGATATCAACCCCTATTACACATTCGGAGTAATACTTACAGCTTCACCGGCATGGGCTTTCGGAACCTTCTTCGGTGCGGTTGCAGGCAATATCCTTCCGATAAGACTTGTCTCGGCTTTCAGCGTTGCACTCTACGGAATGTTTATTGCAATTATTATACCTGCAGCCAAGTCCGACAAAGTAATACTTTCACTTGTAGTTGTAAGCTTTTTACTCAGCTATATATTTTCCTTTGATTTTTTCAAAATATCCGAAGGAATAAAGACTATATTACTTACAATTGTAATATCCGCCTTCGGAGCAATATTTTTCCCGTTGAAGAATGGAGACAGTAATGAATAAATGGATATATATCTTTATAATGTTTGCAGTAACTTATCTTATCAGAGTGCTTCCGCTCACACTTATAAGGAAAAAATTGAAAAATACCTTTATCAGGTCATTCTTATACTATGTGCCTTATGTTACGCTCTCAGTAATGACTTTCCCTGCCATATTACATGCAACCATGTCAAAAACTTCAGGTCTTATAAGTTTTATTGTGGGAATCATTGCCGCATGGTTTGGAGCCAATCTTTTCAAAGTAGCAATTTTATGCTGCACTTTGGTATTTGTAATTGAATATTTTATTGCATAAAAAAGCCGACACAAAAGTGTCAGCTTTTTTAATCAGCCTCTAAACCTGTATCCGACACCCCAAATTGTTTCTATAAATTGAGGCTTGGAGCTGTCAAGTTCTATTTTTTCTCTGATATTTTTGATATGCACTGTAACCGTTGAGATATCACCCATTGACTCAAGTCCCCAAACTTCTCTAAAGAGATCTTCCTTGGAATATACCTTGTTCGGATGCTCAGCCAAAAATCTGAGTATGTCAAATTCCTTTGCGGTCAATGTTCTTTCCTTATCATAGCACCAAACTCTTCTTGAGCTTGAATCTATCTTAAGTTCTCTAATTTCTATAATATCTCTGTTGGCTGCCGCAACACCTGCCAGCCTGTCATATCTTGTTATATGCGCCTTCACTCTGGCTACAAGCTCACTTGGTGAAAAAGGCTTAGTCATATAGTCGTCAGCACCAAGTCCCAAACCTCTTATCTTATCAATATCGTTTTTCTTTGCACTGACCATCACGATAGGTATTTCCTTGGTTGCCCTTATACGCCTGCATATCTCGTATCCGTCTAATCCGGGCAACATCAAATCCAATAGTACCAAATCATAATCTTCACTCAATGCTTTATCAAGTCCTTCTTTTCCGTCAGTTGAAATATCCACCTCAAAGCCGGAAATCTCAAGATAATCTCTCTCCAGCTCCGCTATGCTTACTTCATCTTCAATTATAAGAACTTTGCCCATTTTATATCTCCTACTTTTTTAAAACTATATCTATATCCGTTCCTACTCCTGATTTTGATATAGCAACAACACTACCTTCATGATTCTCTATCACCTTTTTCACGATAGATAAACCTATACCGCTGCCACCAAGCTTGGTATTTCTTGATGCATCACTTCTGTAAAATCTCTCAAATATATGAGGCAAATCCTTTTCATCTATACCTCTTCCGTTATCTGAGATTCTTATATTTATAGCATCCATAGTCTCTTTGACTCTGAAGTGGATTTCGGGATCTTCCTTATCCATATACTTCACCGCATTGGCCACTATATTATTCAAGGCCCTCTTTATCTGTTCTCTGTCAATATCTATCACAGTATCGGCATCGACATTGGCACTATATGAGAAATTTATTTTGATGGTATCCAGTTCAAGGTACAAATCCTTCACATAGTCATCGAAAAATTCTTTGACATTTGTCTTTTCAAAGTTATACGAAAACTCATTTCCTGCAACCCTTGAATAATAAAGCAATTCATCAATCAACTTAGTCATATCGTTTGTCTTATTGTATATAGTGGTCAAGTAATCTCTGACCTTTTGCGGTGAGGAGGCGACTCCGTCAAGTATACCTTCCACATAACCTCTGATAGCCGTAAGCGGTGTCTTCAAATCATGTGAAATATTAC
This sequence comes from Lachnoanaerobaculum sp., assembly GCF_057250505.1. Classification (NCBI taxonomy): domain Bacteria; kingdom Bacillati; phylum Bacillota; class Clostridia; order Lachnospirales; family Lachnospiraceae; genus Lachnoanaerobaculum; species Lachnoanaerobaculum sp. The sequence continues at coordinate 47,506 of NZ_DBHIEQ010000022.1, forward strand.
TCACAAGCTCTCTTGCCGCATTTTCGGAAAGAATCTTCTCCTCCTCATTTTCCTTTATCATCCAATTCATAATCAAAATTACCGTCGGCAATCTTTTTGGTGGCTATACGCATCTTATCAAGCGGCACCAAAATCCTTTTATAGATCCAGAACCACATAACAATCGCAATAACATCTATGACACATGCAAGGATTGTAAGCCATAGGTCTACATCCCTTGCAGTTTCATAGTTTATACTATATATCAAAAGTATTGACGGTACAACAATTACAAGACAAACTACCGAAAATAAACCGGAGCCGATTTTCATTAGATACCCTTCTTAAGCTCCTCTACCTTGTCAAGTCTCTCCCATGGAAGGTTGAGGTCATCTCTTCCGAAATGTCCGTAAGCTGCAGTCTGCTTAAATATAGGCTTTCTAAGATCAAGCATCTTTATTATTCCTGTAGGTCTTAAATCGAAATGCTTTCTGATAAGCTCAACTATAGCACTGTCGCTTATCTTACCTGTGCCGAATGTATCTACAGATATTGATGTAGGATGTGCTACACCGATAGCATAAGACAACTGTATCTCACATTTCTTTGCAAACCCTGCCGCTACTATATTCTTTGCAACATATCTTGCCGCATAAGCTGCAGATCTGTCCACCTTTGTGCTGTCCTTTCCTGAGAAAGCACCACCGCCATGTCTCGCATAGCCTCCATAGGTGTCAACTATTATCTTTCTTCCTGTAAGACCTGAATCTCCGTGAGGTCCGCCTATAACAAATCTTCCTGTAGGGTTGATAAAGTACTTTGTATTCTCATCCACCATATCCTGAGGAATGATCTCGTCAAATACATATTTCTTTATATCCTTATGTATCTGCTCCTGTGTCACATCTTCATCATGCTGTGTGGAAAGCACTACGGTATCTATCCTTACAGGCTTACCTTCCTCATCATACTCTACAGTAACCTGTGTCTTACCGTCAGGTCTGAGATACTTAAGTGTACCGTCTTTTCTTACCTGTGTAAGTTTCTTTGCAAGGTTGTGAGCAAGATATATAGGATACGGCATATATTCCTTTGTTTCGTCTGTAGCATATCCGAACATAAGTCCCTGGTCACCTGCACCGTTATCCTCATCTTCTTTGTCGGTAAACTCTCTTGACTCTAATGCCTTGTCTACACCCATCGCAATATCCTTTGACTGTTCGTCAAGTGCTACAAGCACACTGCAGGTGTCACAGTCAAAGCCGTACTTTGCTCTGTCATAACCTATCTCTCTTACAGTCTCTCTTACTATCTTTTGGATATCTACTGTGGCCTTTGATGAGATTTCTCCCATTACAAGCACCATTCCTGTAGTTGTAGCCGTCTCACAAGCCACTCTTGAATCCGGGTCCGCACCCAAATATGCATCCAATATTGCATCCGATATCTGATCGCACATCTTGTCAGGATGTCCTTCTGTAACTGATTCTGAAGTAAAAAGTCTTCTCTCTTCCATCTTTCTCCTATCTTTTTACACTTATATAAACCTTAGAATATAAACTAAACAATCAAGTATATCTGGTATTAAAAAAGTCCACCAAACGGTGGACTAAGGCTTCCACTCATTGCTCGATTTCTCGCTCAGGTTGGCACCTTCCTAAAAGGGGTTGCCGTGACATCACAGATCCTTAACTCTCCGTCACTCTTAATAAGTGTATATATAATACCCATATGGGCAAATTTATTTTGTTGCAACCATAGTATACCATTTTCATATAGTTATGTAAATACGTAATTTAAAACTGCTGCAAATATTTCAGTTTCCAGGATAAGACCAAACTTTGCACTTCAGTAAAATAAGGGGCTGTCGCACTAAGTGATTAGTGTGCATCCTCTTTTTAATAAAAAAAAATTACAGCCGGACTTAGAAAAGTTCGGCTGATGGT
>NZ_DBHIEQ010000023.1:0-8818 GCF_057250505.1 Lachnoanaerobaculum sp.
TTCCTTCATCATATTCTTTTGAGGAAGCCTTCAGTCTGAAAGGTACTTTGGTACTGATGAAGTCGGGAAAGAGCTATGAAAGTCTGGTATCATATATACGAGAAAATAAGCCTCATTGTGATGTATATATGGTGGAAAACTGCGGTATGGAAAATGAAAGACTTTTTGTGGGGGCAAATAACCTTCCTGAAACAAGCGGATATTTTACAATAATTATAGTAAGAGGACTTAAATGAAAAAGATTTATATAGTGGGTATGGGACCCGGTAAGTATGAGCAAATGACAATTGAGGCTGTTAAGAAAATAGAAGAAAGCGATGTCGTCATAGGATATACGGTGTATACAGATCTTATAAAGGAGATTTGGCCTGATAAAAACTGTCTTTCAACTCCTATGACAAAGGAATATGACAGATGTGTGCTTGCTTTTGAAGAGGCAAATAAGGGGAAAACCGTAGCACTTGTCTGCTCCGGAGATGCAGGAGTCTACGGCTTATCGGGACTTATGCTTGGTATTTCGCCGCAGTACAAAGAAGTGGAGGTAAAGACTGTAGCCGGTGTAACTGCGGCACTTTCAGGTGCGGCGCTTATAGGAGCACCGCTGATACATGATTTTGCGGTAATCAGCCTTAGTGATCTTTTAACACCTTGGGAAAAGATAGAAAAGAGGCTTGAATGTGCCGCAACAGGAGATTTTTGTATCTGTCTTTATAATCCAGGCAGTAAAAAGCGTGCAGACTATCTTGAAAAAGCCTGTGAAATACTTTTAAAGCATAAGAGTGCTGATACTCCATGTGCAATAGCAAAGAATATAGGAAGAGACGGAGAGGATTATACCGTCTATACATTAGAGGAATTAAAAGATATTAAAGCCGGAATGTTTGAAACCGTATTCATAGGTAATTCAATGACAAAGGTAATTGATAACAAGCTTGTAACTCCAAGAGGCTATAACAATGAGTAAAATCCTGATATTCGGCGGTACTACAGAGGGCAGAGAACTTGCAACGGTATGTGATAAACTGAAACTGCCTACAATTCTTTGTGTAGCCACAGAGTACGGCAGAGAAGTTTTACCACAGTTTCATTATGTAAAGGTAAGTGAAAAAAGACTGAATACAGATGAAATAGTAAGCCTGATAGAAAAAAATCGGATTAACTGTGTTATAGATGCCACTCATCCCTACGCTTATGAGATTTCAAAAAATATACTTGCCTCTATAAAGTCTCTCTCAAAAGATGTAACATTTTTCAGAGTAAAAAGAGAGTCTATGGATGTTACTAAAGGACATAATCTTGAGTTTAATTCAAATAATGAGGCTATAGAATACCTTTTAAAAACAAATGGAAATATACTCCTTACAACCGGCAGCAAGGAAATCTCACAGTTTGCTAAACTTTGTGACCGTATATTTGCAAGAGTACTCCCAAGTGTGGATTCTATAAATGCCTGTATAAATGCAGGTGTGGCGTCTAAAAATATAATAGCTATGCAAGGTCCGTTTTCAAGAAACCTTAATGAAGCAATAATAAAGGAATTACACTGTAAGTATCTTGTTACAAAGGTTTCAGGCAAGAGCGGAGGTTTTGATGAAAAGATAGAAGCCTGTGAGAATACAGGTTGTATACCTGTAATTATATTGCCGCAATCAGAGGTTGTAGGAATAAGCCTTGAAGAATGTATACAAAATATAAAAAATCTTTAAAGGGGGAAGTATGAATATTAACTTGATAGGAATAGGACTTGGAAACCCGAATCTTTTGACAAAGGCCGCATATACCGCCATATCAAATTCAAGTATTATAATAGGTGCAAAGAGAATAGTAGATAGTATAAAGTCCGATTTTTCCGATAAGACTTGCTTTACAGAATACAATACCGAAAAAATATTTGACATAATAAACTCAAATACGGACAGTGAAATCGCTGTGGTGTTCAGCGGTGATATTTCACTCTTTAGCGGCAGTTCTAAACTGTTTGAAAGATTGAAAGCTTTTAAGAACTGTAAGATAAATACATTCCCCGGAATATCAAGCCTAAGTTATCTATGTGCAAAGACAAATACGGATGTGGCTAAGGTTAAAATACTGTCTTTTCACGGAAAAGATGAGCTTTTATACCACAATATAGACTCAAATGAATATACTTTTATAATTACATCAAAGGGTGAGGGTGCAAAGGAAATCTGTAGAAAACTTATAAGCTTCGGATTCTTTGATATTGATGTCACAATAGGTGAAAATCTCTCCTATGAGAATGAAAGAATCACTACCGCAAGCCCCCATGAATTTCTTGATATGGATATATCTGACTTAAACTGTATGATAATATATAACCCGGACAGTGAGAAGGCAATCAGTTTCGGACTTCCTGATGAAGCTTTTATAAGGGATAAAGTGCCGATAACAAAGTCTGAAGTAAGAGCGGTAATCTTAAGTAAACTTGATATAAACTCTGACAGTATTTGCTATGATATCGGTGCAGGCAGCGGCTCTGTAAGTATAGAGATGTCAAGACTTGCCTATGAGGGTAAAGTCTATGCGGTAGAGAAAAATCCGGTGGCAGTTGAGCTTATAAAAAAGAATATACATAATTTCAATGCTGAAAATATAGAGCTTATTTTTGCCAAAGCACCTGAGGGCTTGGAGCATATCCTTGAGGCGGATAAAATATTTATAGGCGGAAGCGGCGGTGAGCTGAATGCTGTAATGGATATGATATTTGCTTCAAAAAAGCATCCTACAATAGTCATCTCGGCTATTACATTAGAAACGGTTGCACAGATAAGTGATATTTTAAAAAAGTCCAAAGAGTACGGCTATGATACAGAGGTGTCTGCCGTCAATGTTTCAAAGTCAAAGGAAGTCGGTCCCTACAATATGATGACGGCACAAAATATGGTATTTATAGCAAAGCTTTGGTAGATAAAATAAGGGGGATTGGTGATGGAAGAAATAAAGTCATATTGGTACAAGCTACAAAAAGAGTATGAAAGTAAGTATAATGAAAAATTTACAAGGGATTTTGAAAAGTCAAAGGAATATCTTGAAAAAATGGAAGGCTATCTTCAAAAAAGACTTGATAAAAATCCCTTTGATATTGATGCTGTCTGTACACTTGCCTCTGTAATACTGATACTTAGATATGCCGAGAGTGATTGCGGTAAGCTGTTAAAAGATTTCTTAGATAACTTTTCCAATCGCTTGGATGACAAACAAAAGGCAAGACTGTATACAAATATTGCCTTTTATGAGGACAACACTCCACTTTGCCTGAAATATTTAGATATGGCATACAAGTTGAAATCACCTTGTATAGAGACATATAGGGGACTTGGAGAGTATAACTTCAGTCAATATCAGGACAATGATTCGTCAGACAGTCTTTATCTTGGCAAAAAATATTATAAAATTGCAATGGATATGACAGAAAGTTATGAAGATACTTTCAGTTATGCCGTATGTTTATATGAACTTAAAGAGTATAAACAGGCTAAGGATATATTCACAGATCTGTTAAGGCAATATCCAAACAGAATGAGACTGTTATTAAGTATAGCTTATTGTGAAATATTTCTTGGTAATAAGGAGAGTGCAAAAAGATATTTGGAGCAGGTAAAACCTGATGAAGACAGTAACTATTCTTTGAATACCGACAATATTTCAGAGTGTGATATCTTTGATGCCTACTATGTAATGGATGAATATGATATCTTTTTAAAATACCTTAACGATGAAGATGTATATACATATTACTCTATTGCGGACTGGGACTATTATTTTTATGCTCTTTGGATAAATGATGAAAAGGACTTCTTTAATAAACTTGTGGAAGAAAATCGCAAATATTTTAAGGATGCCGTCAAAGAAGCAAAAGAAGATGATGATTATGAAAGTGAACAGGACAGAGAAGAAACTGTTAAAGCGTGGGAGAGAGATGCCTGTTATTTTGAGGAAATGATATCCCGTATAAAATCAGGTATAAAAAAGCCTAAAATAAAGCTTTCACTGTATCCTGAGTATTCATGTTATTTGACAGACTGTGTGGAGCATAAGTTTTAGACTCTGAAATAAATATTATTAAAAAAATCATGGAATTATGAGTTATTATGATTCCGTGATTTTTTATTTTAAGTCAAGCAGATATACCCAAGGGGGTTTTGGTATAATTTTATAAATATTTGCTCTTTATATGTTATAAAAACATATAAAACGTTAAGTAAACCTAACTATATGAATATCTTTATGTCACTTTTATTATAAATATAGAAATTATACTTGATTTTAAGGATATATTGTGGTATTCTAAGCATCGTTGTACATGGATTTTATGTTTCGACATAGGAAGTTGGGTGAGAATCCCACACAGGAACGCTACTGTGATAATAATAGATCCCATATACCACTGCCAAAAGCGGGAAGGTCGGATCTTTCGATATCTTTATCGGAATTTAAGTCAGGATACATCTATGTACTTATATATATGGAATTTTTCGATCTCAAAAATATCCGGTTAGTTTTATAGGTAGGTTTAAGATACTGTTTTTACGGTGTCTTGATTTTGTATGTAAATAAACTGTATACAATGAGGTCCGAACCCATTGTGTACAGTTTTTTTTATAGGAGGTTTTATGGCACATCAGCATGGTGGATATTATTCCATAGACTTATATGCTTTCCATTCAAAGCTGAAAGGGATAAATCCCGAGTTTAAGTTAATATCCGCTTTAGTTGCACTTATTTTGACAATTACATTAAACAATATATACGTCAGTGCTTATGCTTTTATTACCATGTTTTTTGTAAGTGTTTTGCTTGGCGGTATGGATGCAAAAGAGTACCTTTCAATGTTTATAGCACCTTTCAGTTTTATAGTTTTAGCAAGTATCGGTATTGCGGTAGGATTTTCCTTCCACGAAAGCGGAGACTTTAACATTAAGCTTGTAAGTCTGTATATCTATACTTCAAAAGCTCAGATTATAATGACTCTCAAACTTGTGATAAAGGTATTTGCCTGTGTAAGTATTATGCAAAGCCTGATACTTTCCACGATGCCTTATGAGATAATAAATGCTCTCAGAAATATGCATTTACCTAAACTTTTGGTAGAGCTTATGAATCTTATATATAGATTTATATTCATACTTATAGAAAGCTATATGAATATGCAAAACTCGGCCGCTTCAAGGCTTGGCTATCGAAACTTCAAAACTTCTATGACAAGTTTCGGAAATATTGCAAGTAATATCCTTATAGTCTCACTGAAAAAAGCCAATTCATACTATACGGCTATGGAAGCAAGGTGCTTTGACGGAGATTTGAATTTTTTACAGGATGAAAAAAGACTTTACGGCAAAAATATATTGGCGGTGTTTTTATTTGTTTTATTTATGTTTTTTTTATGGATTGTCAGTTTAAAACTTAAGTTTCCATTTGCAGTATAGTTTTAACATAAGGAGATTGGTTATATGAACGATGTAATATTAAAAGCTGAGAATATTCATTATTCTTATGATAATGATAAAGAAGCTCTAAAGGGTGTTTCCCTTGATATACATGAAAAAGAACGTTTGGTTATTCTAGGTGCAAACGGCTCCGGAAAGTCGACATTTTTCTTGAATATCAACGGAGTGTTAAAGCCTGAAAGCGGAGCGGTTTATTATAAGGATAAGCTTATAGACAAATCGAGTATCAAAGAGCTTAGAAAAAATGTCGGTATAGTTTTTCAGGATGCCGACAATCAGATAATAGCCTCAAGCGTAAGGGCGGAGGTAAGCTTCGGTCCTATGAATCTTGGTCTAAGCAAAGAAGCAGTTAAAAAAAGAGTTGATGATGCGCTAAATTATATGAATATTCATCATTTGATAGACCGACCGCCTCATTATTTAAGCGGCGGTGAGAAAAAAAGAGTAAGTATTGCCGATATTATCGCCATGGACTCAAAGATAATTATTTTTGATGAGCCTACCGCGTCACTTGATCCGAAAAATGTCGCTATATTTGAAGAGGCTCTTGATAAGATGAGCGGTGACGGCAAAACTTTGGTTATATCCACACATGATATAGAGTTTGCTTATCGTTTCGCCGACAGAATTGTTGTATTCTGTGACGGAAATATAATAGCCGACGGTAAGCCAATAGATGTATTAAGTGATAATAAAGTTTTAAAACAGGCAAACCTTAAAAAGCCTATTCTTCTTGATGTTTTTGATACTCTTGTCGAAAACTCCATAGTTAAGGAAGACTGTGTTCCGGTAAGAAGCGTCGAGGAGTTTAGAGATTTGATTATTTCTCAGGCAAAAGCTTGAGTTAATATAAATTTTTTATAGGAGGATTATATGAAGAGAAAAGAAAAAATTTTCATGAGCTTGGCAATTTTATTTGCTTTCAGTTTTGCACTGCCTTTTAACGGCAACGCTATGCATATTATGGAGGGTTATTTACCTGTAGGATACTGTGTGGCTTGGGGTCTTATTTCATTACCTTTTTTGATAGCCGGATATCTGTCTATTAAAAAGACTGTAAGTAAGGACAGAAGAACAATTACACTTATAGCTATGTCAGGTGCATTTGTCTTTGTTCTTTCTTCACTTAAGATTCCTTCAGTTACAGGATCTTGTTCACATATGACAGGTACAGGACTTGCAGCCATTCTTTTCGGTCCGAGTGCGGTAAGTATCCTTGGTATTATAGTACTTATATTCCAGGCAATTCTTTTAGCACATGGCGGTCTGACAACACTTGGAGCAAATACTTTCTCTATGGCTATAGCAGGACCTTTTGTTTCATTTGCCGTTTATAAGATTTGCAAGAAGGCAAAAGTAAGTGACAATATTTCAATATTCCTTGCAGCATTCCTCGGTGATTTGCTTACTTATGTTGTTACTTCATTCCAGCTTGCACTTGCTTACCCTATGAAGGAGGGCGGTGTTATGGCTTCTGCAGGAAAGTTCTTACTTGTATTTGCTCCTACACAGGTGCCGCTTGCTATAATAGAGGGTCTTTTGACTGTAGTTATTATTATCGGTCTCAGAACATATGCACAGTCTGAGCTTAAGGAAATCGGATTTTTAGAGGGAGGTGCAAACTGATGTCAAAGAATAAAAAGATTGTAATAGTTTCACTTATAATAATAGTATTATTGGCACTCGTTCCCCTTTTAACTCTCAAGAATGCGGAGTTCGGAGGTTCAGATGATGCCGGAAGTCAGGTCGTTTCCGAAATTCAGGGTAAAGAATACGAGCCTTGGTTCACTCCTGTTATAGAGACACTGATCGGTAAGGAGCTTCCGGGTGAGGTGGAGAGCTTACTTTTCTGTGTACAGACAGGTATAGGCGTCGGCGTCTTCGCATTCTTTATGGGCAGATTTGTAGAAAGAAAAAAACAGGAAGATAAAAATAAATAACTTACAAAAGGATTTGAAGTTCTTTGGACTTGAAATCCTTTTTTGTATATAAACTATTTATTATTATCACACTGTATTGACATTGCACGAATTTTAAACTATATTTTAGATATTGGAGGTAGATATATGACTACAAATCTAAATATAAGAACAGATAAAAATATAAAGGATCAGGCTGAAGAAATTTTCAACCAACTTGGTTTTAATATGACAACAGCTATAAATATGTTTTTGAGAACCGCAGTCAGAGAAAACGGCATACCGTTTGAGCTTAAGCTTGACACACCTAACAAGGATACAAAGGCTGCTATTGAAGAAGGACGTAAGCTTTTTACCGACGATTCGGTCAAAGGGTATAACAGCATTAAAGAACTGAGAGATGCGTTGGATATATGAAGTACACTATAAAATTTACTACTCAGTTTAAGAGAGATTTGAAACTTGCAAAAAAGCAAAACAAGAATATCGATAAACTGTTTGAGATAATTGAGATTTTAGTAGACGGAAATCAATTGCCGGCCAAGTATAGAGATCACGAACTTACAGGTAATTATAAAGATACCAGAGAATGTCATATAGAACCGGATTGGTTGCTTATATATGAAATTCGTGAAGAGATACTTGTACTGATGTTAAATAGGGTGGGAAGTCATTCTGAATTGTTCCAATGACAGATATATAAGAGGAGGAGTATGGAAATGGAAAATAATTTATCTAATAAGAATGTAAATATATCAAAATTGTAATACTATTTAAAATATTTTTCAGGAGGGGACTGTGAATACATTTGAACAATTAAAAAAGATTATTGAAGACTCGAATTTAAGTGATAATGCCAAGGAGTTTTATTTATCGGGTATCACTAATCTGGACGCTAAAAAGCAAAAGGCGATACTTGACCTTGTTATAAAGATGGATAAGGCGGGATTTAGAAACAATATACCTGCCGCATACAGTGAGGTGACAGAGAATATACCGCAATTTGCCAGAATGTCCGTATTTAAGGAAATGCAAAAGATTGTAAGAGATATTGAAGGCAATCTGGAGCTGGCTGATGACTTCTATGAGGACGATAAAGAGCTTCTTGACAAATTCAATGCTTGCTTTACTGAAGAAGAGGCCGAGAGATTTTTACAAATCTATACAAAGGCTGTAATATCAAAGTTTTATTCCTTTCTTGACGAAGGAAACCCAAGAGCGGAGGAAGATGATTTAAACTGGGTATTGCTTGAAACCAAGGCTGACGGTAGTCATAATGACAGGGTTATTGAAGGCTTCCTTGAAGATGACTTTAATGAAGATGACTATGACTGGGAAGCTGAAGATGAATTTTAATAGAACATACTCGTATATGAGCTTGCAAATTAGTGCAGGCTCTTTATTTTATTGTGTTTTTATTATATAATTTTATAG
>NZ_DBHIEQ010000023.1:8828-48784 GCF_057250505.1 Lachnoanaerobaculum sp.
ATTTTATAGTAAATTCTATAAAAAGGAGCATTATTACAATGAACTCTAAAAAACAGGCTTTTATGGTTTCAGCAATGAAATCAGGTAGCGGTAAGACGCTTATTACCCTAGGCCTTATAAATATATTAAAAAGAGCGGGCAAATCCGTTTCCATCTACAAAACAGGACCCGACTACATAGATACAATGTATCACGAGAAGATAGCAGGTTCACCGTCTACAAATCTGGATCCGTACTTTTTGGAGTTCTCGTTTAAACCGGGTGAACTGAAGAAACTTTTTTTTAGAAACCTTAAAGGAGATGTCGCCATAATAGAAGGCGCAATGGGACTGTTTGACGGCATCTACGGAGAGGGAAAAAGATGCAGTGCCTGCAGTGTATCAGAAGAGCTGAATGTAGATGTGATTATGGTTGTTGATGTGGATGAGCTTGACAATCTGTCTGCATATTTGCAAAGCTTTACACACTGTGTAAAAGCTGTGATAGTAAATAAAGTAAAAAAAAATACAGATATAAATATGATAAGATTAAGGTTAAATGAACTTGGACTTTTTCTGATAGGATACCTGTATTTTGATACGGATTTTCATATTGAAAGCAGACATCTTGGGCTGTATGAGCCTCAAAAAGATATCTTCAATATAGTAAATAAAGTATCTGATGAGCTTTCAAAGACATTGGATTTTACTATGCTTGAAGATTTCCATGTTGAAGTACCACATTACACATCTGTCACTGCTGAGGCTTTAAATATAAAGCAAAAAAAATATCGTCTTGCCTTTGCCTATGATGAAGCTTTTTCTTTCACCTATGAAGAAAATATAAAGGTTTTGGAAGAATACGGCTTTGAGATAGTGAAGTTCAGTCCGATACATGATAAAAAACTCCCTGACAATATAGACGTGCTTTGGCTCTCAGGCGGTTATCCGGAGCTTTATGCAAGAGAGTTGTCTTCAAATACCTCCATGCTTGAGAGTATTTATAATGCTGACATTCCTATAATTGCAGAATGCGGAGGCTTTATATATCTGCATAAGAGCTTTGAAAACAATGAAGGTGAAAGTTTTAAAGGTGTAGGTCTGATAGACGGAAAGGCCTTTAAAACAAAGAAACTTGTCAGATTCGGATATATTGAGATAGAAGTCCTATCTGAGAGTATCTTGATGAAAAGAAACCAAAGGATTCGCAGCCATGAGTTTCACTACTATGACTCCACCTGCAACGGAGACTATGCTCATGCCATAAAGGCCAATAAGAGCAAGGAATGGGACTGTATCAACGCACACGACAATATATTTGCAGGTTTTCCTCATCTGTATTTACGTGGCTATGAATTTTTATTACAAAATCTGATTTCATTTTTAGAAAGGGAAAAAGATGTATAGACTACCTGATTTGACAATGATACAAAGTGATTTATTACTTGAATTTGAAAATCTCATAGCTTTAGTAACTCCTACATCACAAAGTCACAGACAGCTTGCAAAAAAGCACTGGGACAGTATTGCAAAACCGCTTGACAGTCTGGGTGAGTTTGAAAGAATCTTCCAAAAACTCTCTGCGATATATGAAAGTGAAATACCCGATATTTCAAGCAAATGTATCACTGTGATGTGTGCGGACAACGGAATTGTAAAAGAAGGCATATCACAGTCGGACAAGGATGTTACATTAGCCGTTGCAAAGAGTATGGCACTTGGAACTTCAAGTATTGCAGTGCTGTCAAAAGCTGCAGGCTCAAAAATGATGGTCTTTGATATGGGAATTGACAGCTTTGATACTGAGATATACTCACTTGGTGTAATCAATCACAAACTGATGCACGGCACAAACAACTTTATAAAAGAAAAAGCAATGCCGCTTGATATTACACTTAGAGCACTTCTTACAGGGATAAACATAGTAAGAGAACTGAAAGAAAGTAAAACAGCCATTATCGGTACGGGTGAGATGGGAATAGGAAATACCACCACATCATCCGCACTTTCCGCCGCCATACTTAATTTACCTGTTGAGGATGTAACAGGTCGCGGTGCGGGACTTGACGATATTAAGTTAAATAAAAAGATAGATATTATAAAAGAGGGGATAGAAAAGTACGGTTTTAGGGATAAGCTGTTTTTGGACAGCATAAAGTCCGAAGATAAAAGTGTAAGAGTCTTGGCTGTGCTTGATTTACTTTCATCTTTAGGCGGACTTGATATTGCAACACTTACAGGTATCTTTATAGGCGGAAGTATATATAAATTGCCGATAGTTATAGACGGTGTAATCTCGGAGGTTGCAGCTTTGTTTGCGTATTTTATCAATCCGTTCTGTAAGGAGTATATGGTTGCCTCACATCTGAGTCGTGAACCTGTGGCAAGGATCATCTTTGATATTTTAGACTTAAAGCCTGTTATAGATGCTTCATTGGCACTTGGCGAGGGCAGCGGATGTGCTATGCTTTTTCCGCTTCTTGACATGGTATTGGAGATTTACACAAAGAATGCAAGTTTTTCGGATATTAAGATAGAAGAGTATAAAAGATTTATATGATAGTATATATTTACGGCGGTGTATCAAGCGGAAAGTCGGAGTATGCCGAAGATTTGATTTCAAAAAGTTTTGAAAATAAAATTTATCTTGCAACAATGGAAAATACCGGAAGTTATGCAAAGCAAAGGATACAAAAGCACCTTAAGCAAAGAGCGGATAATAACTTTTTCACTGTTGAAGAGCCCAGATATCTAAGCAACATAAATATACACAGTGCCGATAATATTTTGCTTGAGGATTTGACCAATCTGCTTTCCAACAATATTTTTGATGAAAACGGTATTAAATCCGGCTCCAAAGAGATTACAGAAGCAATTTTTTCTGATATAATTGAACTTGAAAAGAGATGTAATTCTCTTTTTATTGTGGGAAATGATATTTTCTCTACAAAAAGAAACCAAAGTAAAGAACTGGATATGTTTATAGACTGTCTTTTCTCTTTACATCAAAAAATAATTGATATTGCAAATAGAGTGGTCGAAGTGATTTACGGGCTGCCCTATGACAGAAAGTAAAGATGATAAATATAATAAAGTCAATGGCAATAACCTTTGCCATGTACTCAAAGCTTCCGGTCAGGAGTTTTGAATGGAAAAAAGAAAATATGAAATATTGCCTTTTATTTTTACCTGTTGTGGGTATAGTAGAAGGGATTTTTTTGGTTTTATTTTCTATATTTTTCAGTAAATTAAAAGTGAATGAATTCCTTGTTGCGGCGATACTTACAAGCTTTCCGATATTGTATACAGGCGGCATACATATGGACGGGTTCCTTGACACTATGGATGCACTGGGTTCAAATCAGCCGAAAGAAAAAAAACTTAGTATAATGAAGGATTCCAATTCAGGCGCCTTTGCTATAATCGGTGGGCTTGTATATATAATTTTATACTTTGCCGGTATGTTGTCCATAAAGAGTTTTACAAAGATATGTATACTTGCTGTTGCATATATGCTTATAAGGGCTTACAGCGCACTGGCTTTGACAGTATTTAAAAATGCGAGAGGCAACGGTCTGGCTTTTGAATTTGCCGATAAAAGCCTTATTTACATCAACAGAATAGTATTGCTTTTATTTATCGGCTTTGGAAGTGTGGCTATGATAGCGGTAAGTGTAAACTACGGTCTGCTTTGTGCGATAGCTACATTTTTGGTTTTTTTATTTTACAGGGTAAAATCTTTTGAAGAGTTTGGGGGTATTACAGGTGACCTTGCAGGCTATTTTTTGCAACTGGCAGAACTTGTAGTTGTTTTGGTACTTGCATTGGCACCTTAGAGTAAAATGATTCATTTTTTTGCTTTTTTATGTGGATTTATATTGGATTTTTTTATCAGAGATTTTGAAAAATTTCCACATATAGTAAGATTTATAGGTAATACAATTTCAGCTTTTGAAAAGCTTTTCAGAAAAGTTTTCAAGTCAGATACAGGACTGCTTTTTTCAGGCTTTCTTATCGTCTCTTTTAATATCCTTATTTGGGGAGGAGCGGCATACCTTATAGATACTTTCTTATATAAGGTAAATATTTTACTTGCATTTTTATTGGAAAGCTTTCTGTTCTTTCAAATATTTGCAAAGGCTTCACTTAGATTTGAGAGTATGAAGGTGTACCATGCTATAAAGAGTAATGATATAGAAAAATCAAGAAAAGCACTCTCCATGATAGTTGGCAGGGACACCGACAGACTTGACTATGAACATATCATAAAGGCGGTTATAGAGACTGTTGCCGAGAATATGTCCGACGGTATTGTTGCTCCATGGTTTTATGCTACACTGGGCAGCATAATAGCGGCGTTTAATACCGAACTTATATGGCTTATCTTGGTGCTTCCTATAATATATAAAACTGTAAATACTATGGATTCCATGATAGGTTACAAGGATAAAAAATATTTTTATATAGGTAAGGCGGCTGCCAAGCTTGACGATATAGTCAATTTCTTACCTGCCAGATTTTCCGCCATTATATTACTTTTTGTGATATTTATATTAGCTTTGGTTAAAGGCAGTTTTATAACATTTACAAACTCTCTACAAGCTTTTATCAAGTACCGATATGTACATTCCAGTCCGAACGCAGGGCAGACAGAGAGTATTATTGCAGGCTTTTTTGATACAAAGCTGCTCGGTGACGCCTATTATTTCGGCAAGCTTGTCAAAAAGAAAAGTATCGGAGACGGTAATGCAGTCATAAAGGCTGACGATATAATAGAAGTAAACAATATTATGTATTTTGCTTACACGGTATTGCTTATAATAAATTTAATAATTGGAGGCATAATATGCTTTATTTCATAGGTGCAGGCTCGGGAGATCCTGAACTTTTGACTGTCAAGGGCAAAAGAATTATTGACAGTTCAGATGTTATTATTTATACAGGTTCTCTTGTAAACAAAGAATTATTTACAGATATTAAAGAAGACGCAAAGCTTATAAACTCCGCTTCTCTAAGCCTTGACGAGGTGCTTGAGATTATATTTGATTCAACCGCCAAGGGTTTGAGTGTTGTCAGAGTTCATACAGGTGATCCGTCTATGTACGGCGCCATCCGCGAACAGATGGTTGCTCTTGATAAGGCAGGTATAGAATATGAGGTGATTCCCGGGGTAAGCTCCGTTTTTGCAGGCGCTGCCGCAATGAAAAAAGAATTTACTTTACCCGGAGTTACACAGACTCTTATTCTTACAAGAATGGCAGGCAGGACCCCTGTTCCTGAAGCTGAAAGTATTGAGAATCTTGCAAAGATACAGGCAAGTATGGCGATTTTTCTAAGTATAGCAAGTATTGATGAACTTGCAAAAAAGCTTATGAATTCATATCCTAAGGATACACCTGCTGCCGTAGTATATAAGGCAAGTTGGCCCGACCAAAAGATAATAGTGTCAACTCTTGAATGTATTGCAGATAAGGTTAAAGAAGCCGATATAAATAAGACGGCACTTGTATATGTAGGCAGATTCCTTGCAGATGAGTTTGAACTCAGCAAGCTCTATGACAAGCATTTTTCTCATGAGTTCAGAGAGGCTAAAGATGCACGGAGGTAGATTCTTAGAATATGCCAAGACAGGAAAAAGATTTATCGACTTTTCCGCAAGTATCAATCCGTACGGACTTGACAATAACCTAAAAAAAATTCTGACAGATTCCATCTCAATTTTGGAGCATTATCCGAACGGAGATTATAGTGAGATAAATGACATAATAAGTAAAAAACATAATGTGGATACAGGTGATATTTATCTTGGAAACGGTGCAAACAGTATTATATTCAGATTGTTTCAAACCTTTAAAAAAGGGATAAATATATGTATACCGGTGCCAAGCTTTGAATCATACAGACTGGCTGCCGAATCAATAGATGCTGATTTAATCTACTACAATATGCCGAATCTTCATATAGATGAAGATATATTTGATGTATTATCTGATAATATTGATATACTTGTACTTACAAATCCGAATAATCCGACAGGATTTGTTATTGGAGATGAATTATTACATAAAATAATCACATATTGTAAGCAAAAAAATATTTTTGTTCTGCTTGATGAGTGCTTTTTGGAGTTTGTAAAAAATGGTGAAAATCACTCAATGTGCGATAAACTGAGTACATTTGAGAATATAGCGATACTCAGATCTCTTACAAAGCTGTATGCTTTCCCGGGACTTCGCTTCGGATACTTGCTCACACATAATGATATGATAATGAACAAGCTTAAAAAGCTTACACCTTCATGGGAAATAAATACACTTGCGCTTGAAGCCGCTAAATACTCACTGACACAAAATATGGACCACATCGTTGAATCTATTCAAAAAGAGAAGACTGTTTTGGCAGATAAATTGGAGGATTTAGGTATAGTTACCTTTAACTCAGAAGCAAACTTTTTATTTTGTAAGTATAAAAAGAATTTGTCCAAAGAGCTTTTGACATATGGAATAATAGTCAGAGACTGCTCGGATTTTATAGGACTTGATAATACCTACTTCAGAGTGGCGGTCAAAACAGAGGTTGAAAACAAAATACTTGTTGATACAATACATAAGATACTTAGGGGGTAGTTTATGGCAAAGGTTATAATGGTTCAGGGAACCATGTCGAACTCAGGTAAGAGCTTTTTGGTTGCCGGACTTTGCAGAATGTTTAAAAGAATGGGCTTTAAGGTGGCGCCTTTTAAGTCACAAAATATGGCTCTAAACTCCTTTATAACAAAAGACGGTTTGGAGATGGGAAGAGCTCAGGTTATGCAGGCCGAGGCGGCTAAGGTAGCGCCTGACGCATGTATGAATCCGATACTTTTAAAACCTACATCAAATACCGGAAGTCAAGTGATATTAAACGGTAAAGTCTATGCTAATATGAGTGCAAGCGATTATTACGCCAACAAAAAGAGCTTTATTCCTTATGTACTTGATGCTTACAAAAAACTTGACAGTGAATACGATATTATTGTTATAGAAGGTGCCGGTTCACCTGCGGAGATAAACTTAAATGAAAATGATATAGTGAATATGGGGCTGGCAAAACTTGTGGATGCACCTGTACTATTGGTTGCCGATATTGACAGAGGCGGCGTATTCGCATCTGTTTTCGGTACTGTAGCTCTTTTGGACAATGAAAGTCAAAAAAGAATAAAGGGTATTGTGATAAATAAGTTCAGAGGTGATAAAACCTTGTTGACTCCGGGCTTTGATATGCTCAAAGAACACTTTGCTAAAATAGGTGTCAAAATACCTGTAGTGGGTGTTATACCTATGACAAAGATTGATATAGACGATGAAGACAGCCTATCTTCAAGACTTGATACTGCAAGTACCGAATTTTCAAATGATAAGATAAATATTGCGGTAATCAGACTGCCGCATATTTCAAACTTTACAGATTTCAATCCGCTTGAGAGAAGGTCTGAGATTGTACTGAAGTATATCACCTCTCCAAATGAGATGGCAGATGCGGACCTTGTAATATTACCCGGATCAAAAAATACACTATATGATCTTCGTTGGCTGAAAGATAAAGGCTTTAATCGTAATAATCTGATAAATAAAAATCTTATCGGCATATGCGGAGGTTTTCAAATGCTTGGAAACAACTTAACCGATGAGGCAGGAGTGGAAGAGGGAGGCTCTGAAACAGGACTTCAACTCCTAAACTTCAGTACTGTATTTGCCAAGAAAAAGACTACAAGGCAGACTAAAACAAAGATAATGAATTTGCCGGATTTTATTGATAATCTTAGCGATACTGCCATAACAGGTTATGAGATACATATGGGCAGCACCATAGATGCAGATGAAAAGTATTTTACAATATCAGATATAAGTGAAAACGGAGGCTTTATAAACAAAAATATACTTGGCACATATATGCACGGTATATTTGAAAATGATAGGTTTGTAGATTCAATAATAAGCGGACTTATCAAAAAGACAGGTAAAGATATCGGTCTTAATGATAATATAATAGATTTTGAAAGCTATAAGGACTCACAGTATGAGCTTTTGGCAGATCTGGTGGAAGAGTCTTTGGATATAGAAAGAATAATGAATATTTTAAATATCGAAAAATAGAAAGGCAAGTTATGCTACAGATAAAACCTGAGGATATAGAGAAAAAGAGTTTTGAAATACTTACATCACAGATGGATAAGGACAGACTGAAGTTTTATACCGATGATGAGCTTTTGGTTGTAAAAAGAACTATACATACCACGGCTGACTTTGACTATCAGTACAATGTTATATTTCAAAATAATGCAATTGAAACTTTAAAACATTGTATACAATCAGATGCAATGATTTTTACAGATACAAATATGGCACTAAGCGGTATCAATAAAAGGATACTGACAGGGAAGTTTTCTATAACTCCGCGCTGCCTTATTGCGGAGCCTGATACGGTTGAATATGCCAAGAAAAACAACACTACAAGAGCAACGGCCTCCGTTGATTTGGCTTATCAAATTCGTGATGAAAAACAGGATTTAAATAAAGGCAAAAAGATCCCTATAGTGTTTGCGGTAGGCAATGCACCTACGGCACTGATAAGAATCCATGAGCTTTTAGACAAATATACACCTGATTTTATTATCGCGGCACCTGTAGGCTTTGTAAATGTTATCGAAGCCAAGGAGCTAATAAAACAGAGCAATATACCTGCAATCATTTGTGACGGCAATAAGGGCGGAAGCAATGTCTGTGCCGCAATAATAAATGCTGTATTATTGCAAATGGTATAATAAAGACTGTTACCTGATGAACGAACTTATCGGGTAACAGTTTTTTAGTTTTAAAAAATTATCATATGTTACATATTTTAAAGTTTTTATTGTACAATGTAACGATAAATGTGATAATAGCATACAATTATTGAAAGACTTTTGTATCTGTAATATAATATTTATAAAATATTAAGGATATTTAAATCTTATATTTTAAGTATCTGCGTGGAGGTATATATGGTCAAAAAACTATTGTCACTGGCTGCAATCAGCCTTGCCGTTGTCGGGCTTTACAGCATGGATGTTGCAGCATATCCGTTTACCGTAGCCGGAACGCCGTCTAATGCAAAGATGGCTACACAAAGAAGTGAGGAAGATATAAAAGCTTATCTAAGCAGTCATCCTTTCGATGTTACAAAACCTGATACTTGGAAGGTTACACCTGACTACAAGAACAATATAGCAGGAGAGTTAAGTGATGCTTCAAGACAAAACGCTCTCAACACTTTAAATGTCATGAGGTATGTTGCCGGACTTAATGAAGCAAGCTATGACTATGATACCGAAAAGTATGCACAGGCATCATCAACACTTATGATCGGAATAGGCGGTATCACACATAATCCTGAAAGAAAAGCCGGTGTATCCGATGAGTTATACATCAATGGTGCCTACGGTGCAAAGCATTCAAACCTGGGTGCAGGTTATGATACAATTTCGGAGGCCATACTCTATGGCTGGATGGGAGACGGAGACCCTTATAATATAGATAGAGTAGGACATAGAAGGTGGGCAATCTCTCCTGGACTTGAAAAGACATCATTCGGTATTTCCGTAGGGCCGGGACGCAACAATGAATATACATCCATGTATTGCATCTATACAGGTACAGACTTGTGGAATTCGTTCTTCGGCAGTTCAAGTAGCGGTAGTGATGTAGACTTTTTGACATGGCCTGCAAGTAAGATGCCTGCAGAATATATGTACGGCCCTTGGTCTATCTCATTGAACTCCGACTACTTCAGTGCAAATGAAAATGATGTAAAGGTTACTCTTACAAATTTAAAAACAAACAAGTCATATTATTTTGATAAGAGCGATAAGAGTACTACAGGCGAATTCTTTAATATAAATACAGGCGGCTACGGCTCATTACATCAGGCTGTTATTTTTGACGCAAAGATAAAATATAATGCAGGTGACAGATATCTGGTCAAAGTTGAAGGACTTAAGGATAATCACGGAAATGCATATGATCCTATAGAATATACTGTAGATTTCTTCAGCTTATATGGGAATAAGAGTTTCGGCAAAAAAGGTCTTATAGTTGAAAAAGACGGCAGCACAAGTGTACATACAGGCGGCTCAGGTAAGTCAGGCAAATCCGGTGGCGGAGGCGGCGGTCGCTCAGGTGGTGGCTCATCAGGCGGAGGCTCCGGAAGGTCAAAAACTACATTCACATGGGGATTTATCAATACAGACAATAATACAAGTCAATCCTCAGGCGGAACCTGGGTTAAATTAAGTAACGGAAGTTGGAATTATTTTAGAAACGGCTCAACTTTACCTGTAAGAAATGATTGGGTAAAAGATAACGGACATTGGTTTTATCTTAGTGCAGACGGCAGTTTGATTGAGAACAACTGGTTAAAAGTAAACAATTCATGGTTCTATGCAAAGGCGGGAGGATATATATCCGAGAATGAATGGCTTTACTTAGGTAATAAGTGGTATTATACACAGGCAGGAGGATATAGCGCAGTCAGTCAGTGGTTACAGATAAACGGAAAGTGGTATTGCTTTGACTCAAGTTGTGCGCTGTATGTAAACACTACAACACCTGACGGATACAGAGTGGATGCAAACGGTGCATGGATTAAATAAGCTATAAACATATTTATGTTTGTATAAACGCAATATTAGGGAGTTATTATGGTAATAGCTCCCTATATTTAAATTATATAACTATGCGTTAAACTTGAGTTTTGCGAATAGTTATATATTGAATATTTACCGGGCAAACTACTCTTCAAATAAAAATAGTATTTAAATAATCAGCCTAAACCAACTATTTAAATACTATTTTTAGTAACAAATATAATTATACAAATTGATTTCTATCTTCGTTATAGTGATAATCAATCATCTCAAGCTTTTTCTTTATCTCATCCTCATTTAGATTATTTTCTTTACAAAAATCATCCAACGAAGAATTAAAATCTCTAAGCTTGGTATTTATAAGTGATAATAACATCACAGGATCCTTTGGCAATATCATATTACTCATCCCAGCTATGATATACATTCTGTACATCATCCTCAACATCCAAAAGGTCAAGAATACGATTCATCTTCTTGATATCTTCCTCATCTGACAATGTTACCCAGTTTTGAGGAATCATCGTAACCTCTGCATCAGCCATCGGAATACCAAGTTTTTCAAGTCCCTCTCTTACAGCTGAGAAATTATCAGGATCTGTTAAAATCTCATAGCTGTCTTCTTCCTCATTGAAATCCTCGGCACCAAGGTCAAGTGCAGTCATCATAAGTTCATCCGGGTCCATATCACATTCTTCCTTATCTATGATAATCTGTCCCTTCTTGTCAAACATAAAAGACACACATCCCGGTGTTCCGATATTTCCGCCACCCTTTGTAAAAGCCGCTCTTACATTTGCTGCCGTTCTGTTCTTATTATCTGTTAAAGTTTCTACAATAATTGCAACACCGTTAGGGCCGTAACCTTCATAGGTGTTCTGCTCATAGTTTACAGAATTGACATCTCCTGCCGCCTTTTTGATACCTCTTTCAATTGTATCATTTGGTACATTGTTTGCCTTTGCTTTTGCAATAACATCTCTAAGTCTTGAGTTATTGTTCGGGTCCGGTCCGCCCTCTTTTACCGCAACTGCAATCTCTCTTCCAATTACAGTAAAAATTTTGCCCTTAGCGGCATCATTTTTCTCTTTTTTATGTTTAATATTTGCAAATTTTGAATGTCCTGACATATTTTCTCCTTTATATACTAATCCAAAAAACTATTTTATACTTAAATTATTTTGCTGTCAATTCTATAGCCAAGTTTTTCAACCACTTTCCCTGTTTATACCTTATATACCCCAGTACTGTCTTATAAATTTCTGCAGAAAGCACCATTCCATATACTATATATATAGGAAGTTTAAAGTACAGTCCTCCGATAAAAGCCATAGGTACTCCGATAAGCCAAACCCCTGACAAGTCCATAAACAGACAAAAAAGTGTATCCCCACCGCTTCTGAGTATACCTACCAAATTCACTGTAGCCACCGCCTTAAAAGGTAAGAATATGGCAAATACCAGTAAACAAAGTTTTATATCACTCATCAAATCATCAGACACATTGTAGAGTCTTACAAAAGGTACTCTCAGTAATACTATAAGTATTGAAACCGATATACTGACTATGATTGTAAGTATCCAGGTGTATGAACCGTATACCTTCGCCTTTTTCAGATTGTCGGCTCCCATCTCGTTTCCAAGTATTACTACGGCGGCAAGTGCAATTCCTTGGAATGAAACCACCAATAAATCCTGTAAGGCGGTGGAAATGGTTATTGCCGCTATGGCCGCATCTCCCATTCTGCCGTATACTACAGAATAAAGCGTGGTGCCAAGCCCCCACAGCGACTCATTGATTATTACGGGGAATGCGGTTACAAAAAACTGATTTATCAAATCCTTTGAGAAAGGGTTAAGATTCTTCAAAGAACAGATAAGCGGTGAATTCTTTAGCTTTATAAGTACAACAGTCAATAAAAATTCAAATATTCTGGCCACTACAGTTGCAATCGCCGCACCTACCACACCAAGTGCCGGAAATGTAAACTTTCCGAATATCAGTATATAGTTTAGAATGATATTCACTACAATGGCAAAGATACTTGATATAACAGGTACCTTAACCTCTCCCACCGCTCTCATTATTGCAACATAGATGTCTGTAGCCGCCGTAAACGGATATGAAATACAGACAACGCCAAGATATGCGGCGCCTATTGTTATGGCATCTTGTGAATTTGTAAAAATTTTCATCAACCTGTCCGGCATAATAAAAGCCGTTGTTGCGAAAATTATTCCTCCGGTTAATGAAAGTAAAAGGCCAAGTCCAAGTACCTTTCTGATATTTTTTATATCATTATTTCCCATGTACTGTGAAGCCAACACTCCGCTACCGCTTTCAACGCCGAATACCAGCAGTACAAATACAAAGAAGTATTTGTTTGCCAAACCTACACCTGCAATGGCGCTCTCCCCCAACTTGCCTATCATTACAGTGTCAATAAAATTGACAATCATCTTTAATAACATTTGAAGTGATACAGGCAGTGCAATAGACAAAACCCTGCCTATATACTCCCTGTCTTCAAACATACCAAGCGGACCAAGCAATCCGCTATTCTTCTTTAAGCTCCTCATCCTCTTTTAATTTTGTTACTTTAATGGTGTTAATCGTCCTGTTTGAAACCTTCAGCGCTTTGAACTCATATCCATGCATTATAATATCAAACTTCTCATTATCTTCAGGTATTCTGTCAAGTTCGGATATCATAAGACCGTTTATAGTATCAAAATTTTCCAACTCCTCTTCATCAAATTTTATACCAAGAACATCTTCAATATCAGATAGAGGTGTCATTCCCTTTATTATATATGAACCGTCTGCAAGCTTTTTTATAAACTCTTCATCCACATCGTACTCATCCAGAATATTTCCTACAATCTCCTCAAGTATATCCTCCATTGTGACAATACCCGATGTCTGACCGTACTCGTCCACTACCACTACCATATGATTTTTATGTGACTGCATTTCTTTAAATAATGTATTCAAATTTTTATTCTCCGGAACGAATATGGTCTTTCTGAGTATGTTCGGAATATCCTTGATGGCTGTATTTTGATAATTGGTAGTATTCTCACATATCAGGGCATCCTTCATATTCAAAATACCCATTATATTGTCAATGTTTTCATCGTATACAGGATATCTTGTGTTATTACCTGTAGTCAGCATGAAGTCAATAGCCTCTTGCAAAGTATCTTTACTGTCTATAAATACAACACTTTTTCTATGTGTCATTACATCTCTTGCCTGCTTATCGTTAAGCTCAAAGATATTTGTAATCATCTCGGCCTCGGAGCCCTCAAAGATACCCTGTTCATGACCCTCGTTTAACATACTTACTATATCTTCTTCACTTACGGTCTCCGCCTGTGCCTTTATATCCACTCCGAAAAGCTTTAATATAATATATGAAACTCCGTCAATTATACATATAATCGGTGACAATAAAAACATCAGTGCGGCAGATATACTCATAAATGTATATACACTTTTTTTCGGTTCTTTTCTTGCAAGCTTGTTTGGCAATGATATTCCGAAAATAACAAAGAGAATACAAAAGACCACAACAACGATAAAAATCGAAAGACCGCTTGAAAATGATACAGGTAAAGTATTCGGCAGTTTATTCTTTATAATACTTCCGAATGTCCTGACAAAATACCATCCGAGGAAACTTACGGAAAGTATATTTACTATATGTGTACAGTAAAGCACCTTATCCTTTTTTTCTAAGAATTTCCTTAACCTGTCCTCTTTCTTTCCCTCTTTACCCTCTTCTTCTATATCCGAATTATCCAATTCACGCAATGCGGAATTGAATGAGTGAATTGAAAAATTGACAAACAATACAATTACAATACTAATAATCAATAATGCCGAATGAGCATCGTCCATGAAAATCTCCTACTTATCCAATATTAAAATTTAAGTACACTATATCACAGTATACAAGTCTCTTATATAGTCCTTTTTCCCTATATATTCATCTTTACAATAGTAAAGCCTCGGTACTCTTTTATTGATACCGCAGATAAACTCATAGGAAAAGGTATTGGAACTTTTGGTAAGTTCATCTACAGTAATTACGCTGTTTTCACTCTTTCCCAAAATAACCACTCTATCTCCTATCTTTGCATCTTTAACATCGCTTACATCCACTATTGTCTGATCCATACATATCCTGCCAAGTATATTACATCTGATGCCGTGAATAAGCACATATCCTTTGTTGCTTAAATCTCTCGGATATCCGTCTGCATAGCCGAATGATATCGTTGCGACCTTCATATCCTTTTTTGCTGTGAATGTGGCACCGTAACTTACACATTCTCCCGTGCCTATCTGCTTTATATATGTAATTGTAGAATAAATGCTTAAAGCAGGCCTGTAATCAAAGTCTTTCAAATCCACATCACTTGAAGGCGCGATACCGTACATTGTGATGCCGCAACGAACCATATCAAGATCCGTTCCGATACCGTTTACAATACCGGCTGAATTGGAAGCATGTGCAATCTTAGGATTAACTCCCATACTGTGTAACAGTTCCAAAAAGTCACTAAAAAGCTGCTTTTGGTGGTGGGCGGAAGTCAAGTCGCTGTCATCTGCACTGTGAAAATGTGTGAAAATACCTTCCACCTCGATATTTTCCATGTCGTTTATTTCTTTTATGATATCCGCACTTTCCTTTGTAGGCTTAAATCCGATTCTGTTCATTCCGGTGTCTATTGCGATATGAACAGCCATCTTCTTACCCATCTGCTTTGCTTCTTCATTTATCTTTTTAGCCTGATCTATTGTGAATACAGATTCTCTTATATCAAAAACTATTGATTCCTTGTAGCTCTCTCTCGGAATACAGGCAAGTATCAAAATAGGCTTTGTAATCCCGTGATACCTTAAGTTAATTCCCTCTTCAAGTGTAGCCACGCAGAAAAAATCAACAATATCTTCTATATACAGTGATACCGGAACACTTCCGTGCCCGTAGCCGTCCGCCTTTACAATCGCAGCCAACTTCATATCCTTTTTCAGTGCATTTTTTGTCACTGTCAAATTATGTTTTATAGCATCCAAATCTACTTTTGCATAAGCTCGTTTATATGAGTCCATTTCTCTTCCTTCTATTCAGCACTTCTCCTATATTGTCCAGTATATCTCTTGCAATAATACTATGTTCTCCCTGCTTTTGTCCTGCCAGATTTCCGGCAAGTCCGTGTATGTAAACGCCAAGTGCTACAGCCAAATCATCTTCTATCCCGAGGCAGAACATTCCCGCTATTATACCGCAAAGTACATCTCCGCTTCCGGCCTTTGCCATAGCAGGCGTCCCCGATTCATTGATAAAAGTATCTTCTTTGGCGGCAATCACACTTTTATGTGACTTTAATACCACTGTGATACCGTATTTATTTGCATACTCCTTTGCATACTTTTGTGTATCTGCAAGTATATCCTCTATAGGTATATTTATAAGCCTTGACATCTCTCCGATATGAGGTGTGATAATAATATTGTCTGTATAGTACTTGGTCAGTGAATTGTCAGACGCAATTATATTGAGTGCATCAGCATCTATTATCATCGGTACATAGCACTCGGACAAAACATATTCCACAATAATTTTGGCGTAGTATTCTGTGGAAAGCCCCGGACCAAGTACTACAACACTTGCCCAGTCAAGGCATTGCTTTATCTTACTTAATAAGCAGTCTTTACTTTCAAACGCCTCTCTCTCATCATAGGTTGTAATAATTGCTTCAGGCAGCAGTGTCTGTAAAATCGTTCTGTTTTTGCTTACTGTAAGTATTCTTACAAGCCCGGCACCCGAACGATAAGCCGCCATAGAACTGAGAAAAGCGGCACCGCTCATGCCGTTGCTCCCTGCAATCACAAGTACATGTCCGTAACTGCCTTTATTTGCATCTTCTATTCTGTCAGGTATATATTTTAATGCAGTCTCATCAAGTATCCTCATATCTATCTCCACATATCAATCAACTTCTATTACCACCATTGCAACGACCAAAGAATTTGTATTGCTTATTGAAACATAAATATTTTTCTCATTGATATCCATAAGATGAATATTTTCATGGTTGCAAATCCTTATAAAGGGTTTGCCGTATTTATCTCTAAGAACTTCCAAATCCTTCAGCCCGATACCTCTAAAACCTATTCCCAATGCTTTGACAAAAGCCTCTTTTACAGCAAAATTGCCTGCCAGAAAAATATCGGTATTTCTTTCCTTAGCCATAGCAATCTCACTGTCACTAAAAGCCCTTTTCAAAAAATAATCTTTTTTTATTGCTCTTGATATTCTGTCTGTTTCTACTATGTCGGTTCCGATACCTCTAATCATACTTTCCTTCAAAAGGTATCGCATCCATATTGCTGACTCTGTATGATAGTCTCATCAAAGACTCCGACAGATGCACATTTTCAACTATTACATCGTCAGGAACCGTAAGATCCGTGTGTGCAAAGTTCCAAATAGCCTTTATACCTGATTTTATAAGTCTGTCCGCCACTTCCATGGCTCTTGCTTTCGGTATTGTAAGCGCAGCAATCTGAATATCGTTTTCCGAAATAAACTTCTCAAGGCTGTCAAGTGAATACACTCTTGCACCTCTTACAGTCTTTCCGAAAAGATTCGGATCCACATCAAACATCGCCTGAATCAAAAAGCCTCTTCTCTCAAAGTTTGCATAGTTGGCGATGGCCTGACCGAGGTGTCCGGCACCGATTATAATAATATTATGCTGACGGTCAATACCCAATATTTTTGCTATCTCATTGTATAGATACCTTACATTGTAGCCGTATCCCTGCTGCCCGAAGCCTCCGAAATTGTTGAGGTCCTGCCTTATCTGAGAAGCTGTTACCTTCATTCTCTCACTAAGCTCTTTTGAAGAGATTCTTTCAACTCCTTCTTCTGAAAGTTCTCCCAGGTATCTGTAGTATCTTGGCAGCCTTGAAATAACCGCCCTTGATATCTTTCTTTCTTCCATTATATCTCCATCTAAAATATGCATATACTGCATATCTGTTTCTTTGTTAAGAATTCTACAATTAGTATATTATTTATCAATATAATTGTCAATACAGATAATAACGCTATTCTTTACCCTTGCATTAAATTGCATGTATAGGATATACTTATGTGTATTATATAGTAAGGAGGCAAATTGTTTGATTTTAAATGCCACTAATATATCAAAATCATTTGGAAGCAATGAGATAATAAAGGATGCAACCTTTCTTGTCAACGAACATGAAAAGGTTGCCATTGTAGGTGTAAACGGTGCCGGAAAAACCACACTTTTGAAAATACTTACCGGAGAAGAGAGCGCCGATAGCGGCATCATTACACTTGCAAAGGACGCAAAACTCGGATATTTACGCCAGATCAATAATGTGGACTCTGCACTCAGCATTATTGATGAATTATATACAGTTATAGAACCTATATTGAATATGGAAAAGAGAATGTCACAAATGCAGGAAGATATGAAGCATTTGACAGGCAGTGAATTGGAGGAGCTATACTCTTCTTACACCGCTCTTACACATAGCTATGAACTTATGGACGGATACGCGGTAAAAAGCAGAGTTGTAGGTATCTTAAAGGGACTGGGCTTTGAAGAAGCCGATTTTGACAGAAAGATAAATACATTGTCAGGAGGGCAAAAGACCAGAGTTTTCCTTGCAAAGTTGCTGCTTGAAGAACCTGACATTATACTTTTGGATGAGCCTACAAACCACCTTGACTTAAGAAGTATAGAGTGGCTTGAATCCTATCTTTTAAACTATAAGGGCACTGTAATTATCGTATCTCACGACAGATATTTTCTTGATAAAATAGTAAGCAAGGTTATTGATATAGAAAACGGTAATGTGCAGATGTATCTTGGCAACTATACCGACTTTTCAAATAAAAAGCAAATGCTTTTAGATGCCAAGATGAAGGAATATCTGAATCAGCAGCAGGAAATCAAGCACCAGGAAGCCGTTATCACAAAGCTTAAGCAGTTTAACAGAGAAAAATCAATAAAGAGAGCCGAAAGCAGGCAAAAACAGCTTGAAAAGATTGAAAGAGTAGAGGCACCGCATACATATAGTGAAAATATGAGACTGTCTTTAGATATCTCAAAAGAAAGCGGAAAGGATGTTTTAACCGTACACAATCTTTCAAAGAGCTTTGATCACAAAAAACTATTTCAGGATATAAACTTTGAGATAAAAAGAGGTGAAAGAGTTGCTATAATAGGCGACAACGGTACAGGAAAGACTACTCTTTTAAAAATTATAAACGGTCTTTTAAATCCCGATACAGGTGAAGTCATCTACGGCTCAAATGTATCCGTTGCCTACTACGACCAGGAACATCAGGTACTTCATATGGACAAGACTTTGTTTGACGAGCTTTCAGATACCTATCCCGAGATGACAAATACTCAGATAAGAAATATTTTGGCGGCATTTCTTTTTACCGGAGAGGATGTGTACAAAAAAATAGCAGATCTCTCGGGCGGTGAAAGAGGCAGAGTGTCATTGGTGAAACTTATGCTCTCAAAAGCAAACTTTTTACTTCTGGATGAGCCTACAAACCACCTTGATATAGTAAGTAAGGATGTGCTTGAAAATGCATTGAACAACTTTCCGGGTACTGTCTGCTATGTCTCACATGACAGATACTTTATCAATAAGACAGCTACCAGAATACTTGACCTCACTGAAAACAGATTGTTAAACTATATAGGAAACTACGATTATTATATTGAAAAAAGAGAAGCCGTAGAGGAAGCCGCCAATCTTACAAATACTGAACAGGCTGAAAAACCGGTAGATGTTTCAGAGTCAAAGAAAGAATGGATTGACAATAAGACTGCTCAAGCTCAAAAAAAGAAAATAAAGAACGCTCTTAATAAATGTGAAAAAGAGATTTCAGAGGTTGAAGATAAATTACAATCTATTGATGAAGAATTTGCAAACCCTGAGAATGCTTCAAATGTCGGCAAACTTATGGAACTTCAAAAACAAAAAGAGACGCTTGAAAAAAGACTTGATAAGCTTATGGAAGATTGGGAAGAACTTACCCTACAGACGGAGGAATAAAATGAAAAGAATTTTTGCAATAATACTGCTTTTGATACTTATTTTCAGCTTACTTGCTACAGTCTATGTCGCAATATTTACAAGCAATACAAAACTTCTGTTTGTATTTCTTTTCATAGATATCGTGATGCCTGTAATAGTCTATGCATATATCATAATAACAAAACAGATAAGAAACCTTGATAAAAAGGATGAGGAATAAAAAAGCCTGTGAGAAAATCTCTCACAGGTCTTTTTATTACTCTTTAGGTTTATTTTCCGTATATCCGCATTCTTCATTCATACATAGAAGTTTATTTCCCTTCTCCACCATATATGAACCGCATTTCGGGCATTTTATCGCTGAAGGCTTATTCCATGACATAAAGTCACATTCAGGAGCATTGCTGCATCCGTAATAGATTCTGCCCTTCTTGGTCTTTTTGATGACTACATCACCGCCACATTTCGGGCAGGCAACACCGATCTTTTCAAAGTAAGGCTTGGTATTCTTACACTCAGGGAATCCAGGGCAGGCTAAGAACTTTCCGTGCGGTCCGTATTTTATAACCATATTTCTGCCACAGTTCTCACAGATAACATCTGTAACCTCATCGGCTATCTTTACATTCTCAAGCTCCTTTGAAGCCTGATCTACCGCAGACTCAAGATCCGGATAAAAGTTTGATACTACAGTCTTCCAATTCACCTTACCGTCTCCTACAGAGTCAAGCAACTGCTCCAAATTGGCTGTAAATTCCTTATCCACAATACTTCCGAAATAATTTACCATCATAGAGTTCACTATCTGACCAAGCTCTGTGACATAGAGATTTTTTTGCTCCTTTACCACATAATGTCTTGCCATAATGGTTGTAATGGTAGGTGCGTATGTAGACGGACGGCCTATACCCTGTTCTTCAAGTGCTTTTACAAGACTTGCCTCGGTATAGTGTGCAGGCGGCTGTGTAAAATGCTGTAAATCTATAAGCTTTACAAGCTCAAGCTCATCTCCCACCTTTAACTTACCTATAACGGCATCCGAACTTGCCTTCTCTTCATCGTCATCCGTATATACGCTCATAAATCCGTCAAACACAATCTTTGAACCTGACATCGTAAAGATATACTCACCTGCACTAAGCTTTACAGAAGTGGTTTTATACTTTGCATTTTCCATTCTGCTTGCAACAAATCTCTTCCAGATAAGTTGATACAGTCTGAAAAGCTCTCTTGGTAAAGACTCTTTTACTATAGCAGGAGTAAGTGTAACATCTGTAGGTCTGATAGCCTCATGCGCATCCTGAACATTTGTCTTTGCATTCTTTGTGACGGTATTCTTTGATACATACTCATCGCCATATGTTTTACCTACAAACTCTCTTGCTGCAGTATCCGCCTCTGCGGCAACTCTTGTAGAGTCTGTACGCAGATATGTGATAAGTGCAATTGTACCTTTGCCCTCTATATCCACACCTTCATACAACTGTTGTGCAAGTCTCATTGTCTTTTGTGTGGAATAGTTTAATTTCTTGCTGGCTTCCTGTTGAAGAGTGGATGTTGTAAAAGGAATAGGCGCCTTTTTTACTCTCTCTCCCTCATTTATCTCCGAAACCACATATTTTGCATCCTTTAGGGCTTCAAGGATTTTATCCATCTCTTCTTTATTATTTATAGCAAGCTTTGTATTGGTGCCGTAGAACTTTGCATTTACACTTTTTTTGGAATACTCGGTCAAAAGCTCCGCTTCAAGGCTCCAATACTCCTCAGGTATGAACGCATCTATCTGTGCTTCTCTGTCACAAATCATCCTAAGAGCCACAGACTGAACTCTACCTGCGGAAAGTCCTCTCTTTACCTTTGCCCAAAGAAGCGGACTTATAGAGTAACCCACCATTCTGTCAAGCACTCTTCTTGCCTGTTGCGCATCTACCAGATTCATATCCAGCTGCCTTGGATGTTTGATAGCATCCTTTATAGCATTTTTTGTAATCTCATTGAAACTTATACGGTATACCTTCTTGTCGGTATCGTCAAGTTTAAGCGCCTTTGACAGATGCCAGCTTATAGCCTCTCCTTCTCTGTCGGGGTCGGTTGCAAGATATATCTTATCAGCTTTTTTAACATCTTTTTTTAGTTTAGCAAGCAACTCGCCTTTTCCCCTTATAGTAATATATTTCGGCTCAAAATCATGTTCCACATCAATACCCATAGTTGACTTGGGTAAATCTCTGACATGTCCGTTTGAGGCTGTAACCTCATACCCGGTACCCAAATATTTCTTTATGGTCTTTACCTTTGCAGGCGACTCCACTATCACTAAACTTCCAGCCATTTTAACCCCTTACTTAATTTATCCTCTTACAATAATAATTTGATGAAACCTGTACTATAAACCCTTCCAATTCAAGTAATAAAAGTGAGCTGAGCACTTCCGATATATCTAAAGCACTCTCCTTTAATATGTCATCAATATACTTCGGTTTTAAATCAAGGCAACTATAAACCTTTTTATCATTCTTTGCAAGCATATTAAGGTTTTTTTCATTATATACTTGAATTTTCCTATCAACATTCAGGTCAAGTGCCTCCAAAATATCACTTGGCGAAGAAATAATACCTGCTCCGTCCGCTATCAGCTTATTACATCCGAGGCTCATACAGTCTGTTATTCTGCCCGGCAGTGCAAATACTTCTCTTCCCTGATCAAGAGCATGTGAAGCCGTTATAAGTGAGCCCGACTTTAATCTTGCCTCTATCACCACTATAATATCCGCAAGCCCCGATATTATACGATTTCTTATAGGAAAGTTTAACTTAAGCGGATTCGTTCCAAGCGGAAATTCAGATATTACACCTCCGAAATCCTTTTCACACAGTTTGTTGTACAGATTAAAATTACTCTCAGGATAACATACATTTACTCCCGTGCCAAGTACGGCATAGGTTTTGCCGGCTCCTTCAACCGTACCTTCATGAGCTTTTGTATCCACCCCGAGCGCCATACCGCTTATAATATCCACACCGCTTTGAGCAAGCTCTCTTGCAATAAACCTTGCCATACCCAGTCCGTATTCACTTGCACTTCTGCTGCCGACTATTGCTACACTTTTTTTATTTTGCGGAACATCTCCTTTTACAAAGATTCCGAAGGGATAATCCCTTATATTAAGAAGTTTTTGTGGGTAATCGTCTTCAAACGGCAGAATAAATCTTATTTTTCTATCATAAAGTGATAAATATTCCTCATGTAATTCATCTGTTTTTAACTTTAAACTTAAGACAGCCCTTATCTGCTTTTCACTTAACTTAAGACTTGTCTTTAATGTGTCAAAATCCATTTCAAAAATCTTATTAACCGGTCTTATTCTTTCATAAATCATTCTTTTTGAGCAATATCCGAGCTCTGTAAGTGAAGAAAGTAAAAATAAGCTTTCCTTATCCGACATTTCACAAATTTGCATATTCCCTCCTTACCAATATTTATCCTCCAAAGAGCGATATGATATCGCCTCACATATATCCGCATGTTCAATATTTTCATGTTCGTTAAAATCCGCCACCGTTCTTGCCACTTTCAATATCTTGTGTAAACCCCTTACGCTCATCTTTTTTGCTTCATATAGATTGGAAAGAAAAATATCATCCTTTTCACTTAAAGCGCAGAACTTGTTTATTAAATTTGGAGGAATCTCTGAATTATAAGAAAAATCATAATCTTTATATCTGTTTAACTGAATATCTCTTACTTTTTCTATATACTTTTTCATCTCTTCACTGCTTACATTGTGAAAATCACCCTTTAACTCCTCATACCTTATCATTGAAGTCTCTACAGTGATATCCACCCTGTCAAGCAGAGGCTTTGATATCCTTGAAAGATATTTTTTTACCTGAGCCTCATTGCAGCTGCATTTACTTCTGTCAGGATAGTAGCCGCATTTGCAAGGATTTGTCGCCGCCACCAGCATAAAATCGGCAGGATAATTAATGCTTGCATTCACTCTTGCAATACTTACGGTCTTATTTTCCATAGGTTGTCTTAAAACCTCTATTGTATTAGTCTTAAACTCTGCAAGCTCATCAAGGAAAAGTACGCCCTTATGCGCCAAAGATATTTCTCCGGGCTTTGGAACTCTTCCTCCGCCTGACAACGCCTGTGGTGAGACCGTATGATGTGGTGCTCTGTAAGGTCTTATCTTTAAAATAGGCTTCTTTGAGTTTAACAGTCCGCATACACTGTATATTTTAGAGACTTCAAGTGCCTCTTCATCAGTCATATTGGGCATTATTCCGGGGATTCTTTGTGCGATCATACTCTTACCTGTACCTGCAGGACCTATAAAAAGAATATTATGTCTGCCTGCAACTGAGATTTGAACCGCTCTTTTTAACAGAATTTGTCCGTTCACATCACTGAAATCGCTGTATTTTCTTTCTTGTGGGGGTAATACTACTTTATTGATATTTTCATTATAAGTCTTTTCATTATTCAGAATTTCAATAAGATCTTTCAGATTTTTAATACCTATATTTTTTATACCCGATACTATATTTGCTTCCGCCAGATTGTCATATGGAAGAAATATATTTTTAAATCCTGCCTCCTTTGCAAATATAACTATCGGAAGCACGCCCCTTATCGGCAAAAGCTCACCGCTTAGTGAAAGCTCTCCTACAAACATAGACTCGTTTAGAATATCCGATTTTATAACACCCAGTGCCTCAAGTATTGATATGGCAATAGGCAAATCATAGCCGCATCCTTCTTTTTTTATTTCTGCAGGGGAAAGATTTATAACGATTTTTCTTGGATAAAAAGAAATTTTAGAATTTTTTATAGCGGTCTTTACTCTGTCCGCCGCCTCTTTGACTTCACTTGATAAGGAGCCTATCAGAATGATTCC
The DNA here is from genome assembly GCF_057250505.1 of Lachnoanaerobaculum sp. Taxonomy (NCBI): domain Bacteria; kingdom Bacillati; phylum Bacillota; class Clostridia; order Lachnospirales; family Lachnospiraceae; genus Lachnoanaerobaculum; species Lachnoanaerobaculum sp. The sequence continues at coordinate 33,483 of NZ_DBHIEQ010000023.1, forward strand.
GGGAAGTCCGTCTCCTATATCAGTCTCACAACAGACATGAAATGCATTGATACCCAAAAGACCTGCTGTATTTATTTGACTTAACATAATCTCCTTTATTTATTAAATTGTACAAAGCGGTCAGGGACTTTATGATAACCATCTTAAAGCCCCAAAACCTACACTAATTTACTTTCTCATAACTGAAGCGTCTTTTCTGACAACTATATCTGAATTGTCCTCTTCAAATCCGTTCGGATTGTTCTTTTGCCATCTGAACGAATCTCTGCACATATCTTCTATGTTCTTTTGTGCCTTCCATCCAAGCTCATTAAAGGCACGGGTAGGATCGGCATAACAAGCCGGTACATCACCTGCTCTTCTGTCCTTGAACACATAGTTGATCTTTAAGTCGTTTACCTTTTCAAAGGCGTTTATAACATCCAGTACACTGTAGCCTATACCTGTTCCGAGGTTATAAATATCCACCTTACCCGGACTCTTCATCATCTTCTCAAGTGCCTTAACATGTCCCTTTGCAAGATCTACCACATGGATATAATCTCTGACACATGTACCGTCCTTAGTATCATAGTCATTACCGAACACTCCAAGACAAACCAGTTTGCCTACAGCCACCTGTGTGATATACGGTAAAAGATTGTTCGGAATACCTTTAGGATTTTCACCTATTCTGCCCGACTCATGTGCTCCGATAGGGTTAAAATATCTAAGCAACATTACGGAAAAGTTGTTGTTGGCGGTATGAATATCCGTCAAAATCTGCTCAAGCATACCCTTGGTTCTTCCGTAAGGGTTGGTAATAACACCCATAGGCGCATCCTCTGTGATAGGAACCACCTTAGGGTCTCCGTATACCGTGGCACTTGATGAGAATACTATTTTTTCAACACCGAACTCTCTCATAACTTCACATAAAATCAAAGTACCTGTGATATTGTTGTGATAGTACTCAAGAGGCTTATATACGGACTCTCCTACGGCCTTAAGTCCTGCAAAGTGTATAACCGCATCTATCTTATTTTCCTTGAACACTTTTGTTAAAGCGTTTTTGTTTAATAAATCCACCTCATAGAAACGCAAAGACTTTCCGGTAATCTCTTCCACTCTTTTTAGAGATTCCCTTGATGAATTTACCAAATTATCTACTACAACAACTTCATATCCTGCATTCAAGAGTTCAACGCAGGTATGACTTCCAATATAACCGGCACCTCCGGTAACTAATATTGACATAATTCCTCCAAAATATCAGTTTTTTAAACTGTAATAAATATATTGATTATTTAAATTTTATAATAAAATATATATTAAATCAACAAATATTTATTTCAAAACTTAGTGATGGAAAAGTCTGATACCTGTGAAAGCCATAGTCATATTGTACTTGTCACAACACTCTATAACCGCATCATCTCTTAGTGAACCTCCCGGTTGTGCTATATACTCCACTCCGCTTCTTTTTGCTCTTTCTATATTGTCGCTGAAAGGAAAAAACGCATCGGAGCCTAGACAAACTCCGCTTAGATTCTTTAACCACTCTTTTTTTGCTTCTCTTGTAAACTCACTCGGCCTTTGTGTAAAAAGATGTTCCCACATACCGTCTGATAAAAGCTCTTCCACGCTGTTGTCGCCGATATATACATCTATTGCATTATCTCTGTCGGCCCTTTTTACACCTTCTTTAAAAGGAAGTTCAAGTACACATTTTGCCTGTCTTAAAAACCAGTTGTCGGCCTTGTTTCCTGCAAGTCTTGTACAGTGAATCCTTGACTGCTGCCCTGCGCCTATACCTATTGCCTGTCCGTCTTTTACATAGCATACTGAATTTGACTGAGTATACTTTAATATTATCAATGAGATAAGCAAATCAAGTTTTTTATCTTCAGGCAGGTTTTTATTTTTTGTTACAATATTTTCAAGTAGCGACTCGTTTATATCCAGATTGTTGTGTCCCTGCTCAAAAGTAATACCGAAGACCTGCTTTTTTTCAATATCGTAAGGAGTATAATTTTCATCAATTTGAATGATATTGTATTTGCCGTTTTTCTTTGCCTTAAGTATCTCAAGTGCTTCGTCACAAAATCCCGGAGCTATCACACCGTCAGATACTTCTCTTTTTATAAGCAGTGCGGTTTCTTTATCACAGATATCGCTAAGTGCTATAAAGTCTCCGAATGAAGACATTCTGTCCGCACCTCTGGCTCTTGCATAGGCACTTGCAAGTGGACTTAGTGTAAGATCGTCTACCCAATATATCTTTTTTAAAACCTCATCAAGCTCTAAACCTATGGCGGCTCCTGCAGGTGAAACATGCTTAAAACTTGTTGCGGCAGGCATACCACTTACCTTTTTAAGCTCAGATACCAGCTGCCAACCGTTCAGCGCATCTAAAAGATTGATATATCCCGGATTGCCGCATAATACTTTTATAGGAAGTTCGCTGCCGTTTTCCATATAAATCTTTGCAGGCTTTTGATTAGGATTGCAGCCGTATTTTAAAACCAGTTCCTTCATTACATACCCTCCAATTTATTCTTTATTATTTGCTCATACTTGCCTGTAGCCATATCAATATACCTTACCGCAAGTGATATTTTATTGTCGGTATTCAAAGAATTCCACAGTGAATTGCCAAATTCATCTATGCTTCCCTTTAAACTTACCTTAATAGGCTCACCTTCAAAGCTCTTTAGCGGATCCGAGTTTTCTTTGTAGGTGTGGATTAAAAAACCTTCACCTGATTTCGGGTTGTCATAGCTATAGAAAAATCTAAGTGCTTGAGAATCGTCTCCTTCATCACTTTTTAATATGGAAAGTTTAAGTTTGAGTCCGGATTCAATGTCGATAAGTCCTGATATTCTTGGAGTAAAATTCGGTGCGTCAGGTTCAAAAGTCCTTGTATACAGTGCATCCTCAAAACTCCTTTTCTCCTTAAGATACTCATATATTGTATCCGTCTGGTCTCCGTTTGTTACAATGATTTTCTTTCCCAGAACACGTACAGGTGAGTATACTATAAGTGAAGGGTCGCTTAAAAGGCTCTCATCAAAAGCCTTTGTCCTTATATCATCATCACTTGTTTCAAATACTCTGTTTCTGGAATTGGTACTTCTTCCCATGATAAAGTATGCAAATACCGCCCTGTTATCCTCAGATTTTCCCAATATGATACCTCTACCCGGATACTCGTTAGCTGCCAGATAATCAAACATAAAACCTCCTAATCGTTTCTAAGTGCTGTAAGCGGACTCAGCTTCATAGCCCTAAGTGACGGGAAAAATCCTGCCAGCATACCTATTATGACTGCAAATATTATTGCGGATATTACAAGCCAAGGCGGTATTCTGGAAATATCTCCCTCAACTCCCGAAACCGACGCGGCAACGCCTAAAGCATTTATTACAATTGAAATGATAAAACTAAAAATCACTCCGGTCAAGCCGCCTATCAGTCCTATGGCACCCGACTCTATAAGAAACATATCTCTGATACGGTTCATATCACAACCTAAGACCTTCATGATTCCTATTTCTTTGGTTCTCTCATATATACTCATCATCATGGTATTGGCGATACCTATAGATGCAACAAAAAGTGATACCGCTCCGATGCCTCCAAGCACCATCTGAATCATATTTGTAGAAGCCTTACTCTGCTCAATCCACTCCATCTGTGACTCGGCCTGATAACCCATTTCTGTAATTTGTTTTTGCACCGCCATTACATTTTTCATATCATCCACATATACCTTTGCCGAATCATATACAAGATACTTTAAAGGTTTACCCTTCTTTGTAGTAGGCTGATCCGGGATAAGTCTGTTTTTATATATTTTCTTTAATATCACCTTTAAGGCATCTATATTACAGTAGATTCCGTAGCTGTAATTATTATAATTGTCATATTCATCCATAGATGCGCCGCCCTTTACAACACCTGCCGTTTCAATAATGTATTTCTTTGGAGGCTTGGGTGCATTCTCACCGCCTGCATTTGCCTTTTCAAAGGAATCCGTATCAAAAATCACAAACATAGGCTTATAATAGTCAATATTCGGAAGCTTATTTGTATCATAAAAAGACTCACTCGGCTTCTTCTGATTAAAGAAATCTCTTATTACAAAATTTCCGTACACAAACTCAAGTTTTTTCTTATCTTTAGGCAGGTGACCGCTGTCAAGCTGTATCTCATCCATGTAGTCATCACCGACTCCGTATATCTGTTCTCTCAACATATACGGACCCTGCATTACAATAACTGATGTTGACAATACAGGAGATACTCCATCTACATGTTCAAGTCTTGAAAAAGATTTTATCGTTTCATCTTTTATATATAAAGGCTCGGACTTTTTGCTTGTATCATTCTGTCTCGTATACGGAACGGATACATCAATCGCCTTTAAAGATCCCGACTGTGCTATACTCTCTTTGTTAAGCTCGTCAAGTCCTATACCAAGCGAGAGCATTGTAACCACGGAAGCGGTACCTATCAGTACACCAAGCACTGTAAGCACAGTTCTCAGCTTTCTTCTTTTAAGATTTGAAATACTTAATTTGAGTAAATCAAGTACTTTCATTATACCTGCTCCTTCTTATTCTTTCTCTTCTTCAATACAACAATCAATATAACAGCCGCAACTACAACAGCACCTGCAATAATAAAAGGAACTACATTAAAGTGATTACTTTCATTATCCGCTATATCAGGTTCTGCAATATCGGTTTCTTCCTCGGCTGCTTCCGTGACATTTAATATAAAATCTTTAGTCTCCTCAGTTACATTACCGTTTTCATCCTCATAGCTTATAGTCAAGTTTATCTTGCCGTCATCACTTGTGACCGCTTTTCCCGTCAGGTTCACATCCACATTTCCGCTTTCACCGGGCTTTATATTACCTATATAAGCTTCATTTTCTTTGATTGAATCCGCACTGAATTTTGCCATAAGATTATAAAGTACCACTTTTCCCGTATTATTTATCTGAAAAGTAACATTTGAGTCATCCCCTACACTTATTGTATCAGGATTTATATCAAAGCTTCCGACATTCATCCTTGCCACCTGCTTTACAGGTATATCTACAGTTACCTTATCTGTAGCATTTTTAAACTCAGGCGAATCATACTGTTCATTTATTGTTATAGAATATGATCTTTGATCGACACCTGCTCTTGCAGTCATTTTAAGTTTAAGTTCCGTAGTCTGATTGGCAGGCAGTGAATTGACCGCATGAGAACTTGAACCTTCTTCCATACTGAATACAGCACTGTCATTTGCTTTTTCGGACTCCAATGTAAATAAGATATTGCTTGCAGGTACACTTGAGGAAGCGTTCTTCATTGTTATAAAGAGGTCGAAACTCTCTCCGGCAAAAACATCTTTCGGCTCGGTTCTGTAGCTGTCCACCACTATTCTTGCTTTTGTTCTGTCATTCGGATTGAACTCTTTTGCAGAAGTGGTAGTCTCATCCTTATCCTTATTGTCAATATGTACAAAGAACTGTTCTTCCGCCTTTTTCAGCTCACCTTCAGTACTTTCACGATATGTTATCTCAAGCTTTATGGGATAGTAACCTGTGTAGGTATTTTTTTGTATGGCAAAGCTGTAGTCAAGATTTACTGTTCCTCCACTTTCTATCTTGTCAAAATGTCTGTCATAGTTTGCATCGTTTATCTCAAAAGGAAAAACCGTACTGTCCTTATCCATAACCATATGTGCTGTAACGTCAAATGCGGTAAGTTTTCCGGTATTTGCCATATTAAGGCTGAAATTAAGCACATCCGGATACTTTCCTCTTGGGGTGGACTGACCTTCACCTATAGTAAAGTCCACATCTTTCACAGCTTCGGATTCATTACTGCTTTCCTTAGCGGCGGATTTTTGAATATACACATTTATATATTCCTGTATACCCCTGCCGCTGTCCTTATCATCTGCCAGATATACAGGTATACCGTAGTAACCTTCGGGAATATCCCTTCTTACTCTGGCTGAAATAGTGATATTTTTCTTTTTACCTTTGGTTATCTTACCCACATGCTTTCTGTCTGTGGTCTCTGATGTAAGCTCAAAAGGAAACTCAACATCATCTTCATCATCGCCGTCATCATATGCTATACCTGCCCAGGCATCGCCGTAATCGGAACCTGTCTCCACATAGAAGGTAACGCTCATTATCTTGCCTGTCTTACCTACAGGTATTTTGTCCTGATGAAATACACCGTTGCCCTCTATGTTTTTTAACTTGGCAAAGCTTTGCATCGGCAAAAGTAATACCGTTATAAAAACTAAAAATATTCCGAAGATTTTCCTGATATTTTTCATACCCATTATACCGCCTTTCCATCCACGATCCTTATTTGTCTGTCCGCAACCCTTGCTATATCATTGTCATGCGTAACCATAATAAGTGTCTGATTTTCTTCTTTTACTATATGCTTCATAAGTTCAAGCACCTCCGCACTTGTTTTGGTATCAAGATTTCCGGTAGGCTCATCTGCAAATATAATCTTCGGCTGCATCGCCAATGCTCTGGCAATTCCGACTCTTTGCTGCTGTCCGCCGCTCATAGCATTTCCGTTTTGATATATTTGTTTTTCAAGTCCCACAAGTGTCAGATATTTTTTTGCAATTTCGATTCGCTTTTTTACATCCACTCCTCTAAACACCAGCGGAAGTGCCACATTATCAAGCGCATTCATAGTAGGCAAAAGATTATAAGATTGGAAAATAAAGCCCACATTATTTCTTCTAAACGCAACAAGCTGGTTTTCTTTAAGTTTCTCAAGATGTTTACAGTTTATTATTATCTCGCCCTTTGTGGGCTTTTCAAGTCCTGCAAGCATATTTAAAAGCGTAGACTTTCCTGAACCTGAGGGACCGACTATTGCCACGAACTCACCCTTATTTATAGTAAAATCCAGTCCGTCAAGAGCATGGACCACCGTCTCACCTGCTTTATAAAACTTATACAGTCCTTTTACTTCTATGATTTTTTCATTCATCATACTCACCTTAAATATAACAACAAATATCTATGTAATATCTATCATATCATATTTTTTATATATTTGCTTTTATATTTCCTAACTTTTTTATAAAAATAAAAAGCCGACTGAAAATTGTATACATTTATCAGTCAGCTTATATTTTTTCAAAATACTGTTAAGTTAAATTGAGTTTATTCTAAAAAGAATCTGTGATCATATGCTTAGGCTTTGAACGCTTGATAACAGGTTTGAATGTAAGTTCTCGCTCCTTACCCTCTCCTTTACAATCCACTTTTATCTTATCACCCTGCTTTATATTGCCAAGCAGGATTTGCTCAGCCATTCTGTCCTCTATCTCATTTTGTAATGCACGCTTTAGAGGCCTTGCACCGTACTTTTTATCATACCCCTTATCTATAAGGAATTCCTTTGCCTTATCGCTAAGTCTTAGATTCATCTGCATCTGCTCATCCAGTCTTGAATTGATTTCACTAAGCAGTATATCAAGAATCTCCTTGAGATTTTCTTTAGTCAACTGATGGAATACTATAGTCTCGTCAATTCTGTTTAAGAATTCAGGCTTGAACATCTGCTTAACTTCTTCCATAACACTGTTTTTCATATCGGAATAATCTTTCTTGTCATCGGAGCTTGAAGCAAATCCAAGCTGCTTAGGCTCAACGATCCTTTGAGCACCTGCATTTGAAGTAAGTATTATGACGGTGTTTTTAAAGTCTATCATCCTGCCGCTTGAATCTGTTATATGTCCGTCATCAAGCACCTGCAAGAGTATATTGAACACATCAGGATGTGCCTTTTCTATCTCGTCAAAGAGTATTACCGAGTACGGGTTTCTGCGAACTTTCTCAGAAAGCTGTCCGCCCTCCTCATATCCTACATATCCCGGAGGTGAACCTACCATCTTTGAAACGGAGTGCTTCTCCATGTACTCACTCATATCTACACGAATAAGTGCATTTTCAGAACCGAACATACTGTAAGCAAGCGCCTTTGAAAGCTCCGTCTTTCCTACACCTGTAGGCCCCAAAAATAAGAACGAACCTATAGGCCTCTTAGGATCTTTAAGACCCACTCTGCCTCTTCTTATAGCTCTGGCTACCGCACTTACAGCTTCTTGTTGTCCTACCACTCTTTCATGAAGCACCTTTTCAAGATTGCTTAGCCTTTGAGAATCATTTTCGGTTATCTTCTTTACAGGAATCTTTGTCCAGAGGGCTACAACATCCGCGATTTCATCTTCATCGACTACAAGCTTTTTATTTCTCTTGTCCTCCATCCACTTTTCTCTTATTTTATCCTGCTTTTCTCTAAGCTTTTCCTGCTTTTCCTTTATCTCTCCGGCTCTTTCAAATTCTTCGGCACCTACAGCGTCTTCTTTTTCTTTTTCCATCTTGTCGATTTCGGCTTTCAGCTCTTTGATCTTTTCAGGTTCCATATAGTTGCTGATTCTTGTCTTTGAAGCCGCCTCATCTACAAGATCGATAGCCTTGTCAGGCAAAAATCTGTCCGAGATATATCTCTTTGAAAGTTTTACAGCACTCTCTATAGCTCTGTCGGTAATGGAAACGGCGTGATGCTCTTCATACTTATGCTTAAGCCCGAGAAGTATCTTCGTGGCATCTTCAAGTGAAGGCTCCTCCACCATTATCGGTTGGAATCGTCTCTCAAGTGCGGAGTCCTTTTCAATATGCTTTCTGTACTCATCTATAGTCGTTGCGCCTATAAGCTGCAACTCACCTCTTGCAAGCAGCGGCTTTAATATATTGGACGCATCAACCGCACCTTCAGCACCGCCTGCACCTATGATTGTATGAAGCTCGTCAAGGAAAAGCAATACATTTCCCGCATTAAGCACTTCATTTATTACTTTTTTAATTCTTTCCTCAAACTCACCTCGATACTTTGAACCTGCAATCATTGCCGGAAGATCAAGTGTAACAAGTCTTTTATCAAGCAATGTATCAGGTACTTCCTTTGCTATGATTCTCTCTGCAAGTCCTTCTACCACCGCAGTCTTACCTACTCCCGGCTCTCCTATAAGCACAGGATTGTTCTTTGTCCTTCTTGAGAGTATCTGCATAACCCTGTTTGTCTCATTGTCTCTGCCTATCACAGGGTCAAGCCTACCGTCTCTTGCAAGGTCTGTAAGATCTCTTGAGTACTTGTCAAGTGTAGGTGTTGAAAGAGCGCTTGATTTACTATGTTTTCTCTCATAATTTTCTTTTCGCTCAGTGTCCTCACCCATTGCCGACAGTATTTCCATATATATCTTTTGAATATTTATGTTCATAGTCAAAAGCAACTTATGTGCAATGCAGGCACTGTCTTTTATGATGGCTATAAGTATATGCTCGGTACCTATAAGTGCGGACTTATATCTTGTAGCCTCTCTGTAAGCATTTTGCAGTACACCTATTGCAAGCGGAGAATAATTTTGCTTACTCTCTATTGCAACATTATAGTTTGACACTATAAGCTGATCTATCAAATTTAATATCTTTTCTTCTGTTATTCCGTTATTCTCAAGTATCCTTGCCGCTACTCCGCTACCTTCCTGTACAAGACCAAGAAGGAGATGTTCCGTACCGACATAGTTTTGTGACAATTCTGCGGCTGCCGTTTCAGCACACCTGATTGCCTCCTTTGCTTGAGATGTATATCTTTCAGCCATTACTTTTCCTCTCTACTTTAATTTTCCTATATTTTCTCTTATATATTCCGCCCTGCGTATTTCTATATAATCTTCAGTTAAAGGGCTGCCTGCCATATTCAATATATTTGATGTTTGTATGCCAAGCATTATTGAATACAGCTTATGCGGCGATTTTATCTTTATAAATCCGTCGGCACAACCTTTCATAAGAAGGCTTAGACAATTCATAGCATCTCGTAAATTAAACTTTCTTGCATATTTTAAAAGCCCGTATGCCTTATAAGCCTCATCTTCTCTTGCAAACCTTTGCACTTCTCCCAGCGCCTCGGCTTCTCTAAGTTTTCTTTCATTTTCATTTAACTGATTGGCAACCTTTGTTACAGTATCAATTATCTCCTTTTCAGAAATACCGAGAGTCTTTGAATTGCTTATCTCATACAATGTACCGAAGTTTTCTCTGCCTTCTCCGTGCAATCCTCTTATAGATACTCCAAATCTTCCGGCATTTGCGATAAGCTTTGAAAAACCCTTATTTTTATTGGATGCAGGCAAATGAAGCAATATTGATGCACGCATCCCTGTTCCTATATTGGTGGGATATGTAGTCAAATATCCGTACTTGTCGTTAAAAGCATAATTAAAATGTTCTTCTATGTAGTCATCAATTCTGTTGGCTTTATCAAGTAAGTCATATAGTTTAATACCTGATGACATAGTTTGCAAGCGAATATGATCATCTCCGTTAATAATTATGCTTATATCTTCACTGTCGTTTAATATAAGCCCTGTGGGAGTCTCCTTTTTTGCCAATGTGTCATTCAATATCTTTCTTTCACACATTGACATTCTTTCTATCTCAGGAATTCTGTTTAACATGGAGGAACTTATGTTCATTCCCAAATCCACAGAGATATTTGACAACTCGCCCAGAGTATTCTCTACAAGTTTTTTTGCCTCAATATCAGTCAATTTGTTTGGAAATAATGTATCATCAAAGTTTCTTGCAAATCTTATCTTACTGCTTATGTAATTATAGTCAGTACTGAGTTCCACATTATCATACCACATCGCCGTTGTCCTCTTTGATAGTTTTTATCTTGTCTCTTAATATTGCCGCCTGTTCAAAATCCTCTATTTTGATTGCATCATCCAATTTTTGCTTTAATATTTCAATCTCCTTGTCCTCATCACTGAAAATAGCATCAATGTTTTCAGTAACTACCGATTTGGGTAGGATTTTGTCACTTTTGTGATAATTTTTCGGTATTTTACCGACATGCTTATCATTGCCGTGAATCTGTTTGATATTATCATTTATAAGCAGGTTAAATACCTCAAAACAGTCCTTACAACCGAACATCGAGTTTTTTATAAAGTCGTCATAGCTTGTATTACATGTAGGGCACACTATCTGTCTGTAGTCTTTATTTCCATCATTCTCAAATACATCTCCAAGTATTCCCGAAAGCAACTTTGAAAGACTGAAGTCCTTATCAAACAAACCGGTATATTGGTCCAAATCCTTAGCACATTGTGAACACAGATGATGTTCATTTTTCTTGTCTCCGTCTACTATCTCAGTGTAAAAGACATTTGCCTCTCTTATTTTGCACTTCTCACATAACATCTTTGTCTACATCTCCTCGATTTCTTGTACATCAAACTCATTATACAGTTCATCTATCAATTCATGTGCCTCATCTCTGGTAACACCGTTGCATATACCTCTTGCCACTACCGTCCCGAATTCTTTTCTCATATTGCGAAGCACTCTAAGTTTGTCCGCATCCACTTTAATCATTGCGCCTTTTCTTCTGTCAAGCTTTACAAAGCCCTCTCTTTTAAGTGTAGCGTATGCTTTGTTCACCGTATGCATATTTATACCGATGTCCTCAGCCATCTGTCGTACTGACGGCAACATATCGCCTTCTCTGTACTTATTGGTTGCAATGCCGATTATTATCTGATTACATAGCTGTATATATATAGCCTCTTCACTATGAAAATCTATTATTACATCCATACTCACACTCCAAATAAAAAATTGTCTATAATATGTTTTGCAACTTGCCATAGGCTCGTTGCTATATAAGTAAGTTATAAATGTTCTAGCGATAGTATAACACAATGATGTTTTAAACACAATATTTATAGATTTTTACAGCTTACAAAAGGCTTACAAAAAAATAAATCTTCATATAAACCTATCAGTACTCTATATAATTAATGATATGCAACATAGTTATACCTTTTTATGCTTTTATATTCACTCACTATTTTTATATATTTTAACCAGTATTTTTATACTAAAAGTTGGTAAAAATTATATAATCTCATTTAGCTAAGTTAGGTTGCATAAAATTTTTCTGCTCTTTAATGTACTTATATCACTATCATTACCTAATGTTCATAATTTATTAACTTTTTTCCTATTGCATAAACTTCTCACTTATGCTATTATAATATCCGTAGTTGAGAGTTTTCTTGCGTTGACCTCTCACTACAAAATGTGCATTATGCACTCCTATATCACTCTAACAGGGAAGCAGCAGTCGTGAGACTGCTGTTTCTCGTTGTATAAAAGAGCTGCCGGCTGCCATGACAGCCCGAAAACTATATTTTAAGCTCTCTTCTAAGAATCTTTGCCATTTCTTCATATTCATTGTTCTTTAAGTACTTCTTGTCAGGATTCATACTAAATGTAGATCCCCACTCATCTCCTCCTTCATACTTAGGAACAAGATGCATATGTAAATGGCATCCTGTATCTCCGTACATTCCGTAATTTACTTTACTTGGTGAAAAAATCTTATGTATAACCTTTGCAACCTTATTGACATCTGCAAAAAATTGATTTCTTTCCTCATCTGAAATATTAACTATTTCACTTACATGATCTTTGTATGCAAGTATCAATCTGCCCATCTTACTTTGTTCTTTAAAGATATAAAGGTATCCGCTTGGCATCTTACCTACCGGATAACCGAATTTTTCTACAAGCTCTCCCTGCATACAGTACGCACAATTATTATCCTTCATATTGTCTCCTTAAATTTTATTCCACGTTCTCATATACCACATTTCCGTGACAAATGGTATATACTATCTTACCTTGTAAAGTGCTGCCAAGCCAAGGCGAGTTGCTTGACTTACTCTCACTTTTATCATACTTCCACTCTTTATCCACATCAAATACTACAATATCGGCTATCTCATCTTCTCTTAAAACTCCTCTGTCCATATTGTAGAGTCTGGCAGGCTGATAACTCATCTTATTTATAAGTTCTATAAGTGAAAGGTATCCGGGCTTTACAAGGTTCATAATTCCCAAAGAAAAACTTGTCTCAAGACCTATTATGCCGCTTGGTGCATCTACAAAGTCTCTGTCCTTCTCTTCTTTAGAGTGAGGAGCATGGTCTGTAGCAATAATATCTATAGTGCCGTCTTTAAGTCCTTCGATAATAGCTATCCTGTCCGCTTCCTCTCTTAAAGGAGGATTCATCTTTGCTAATGTACCGTATTTTATTACATCTTTGTCAATCAGTGAAAAATGATGCGGTGTGGCCTCCGCAAATACATGAAGTCCCATTTTCTTTGCTTTTCTTACAAGTTCCACACTCTCCTTTGCGCTAATATGTTGAATACTTATTGTAGCACCGGTTTCTCTTGCAAGCTTACAGTCTCTTTCAACCATTGAGATCTCAGCCATTCTGTCGGACCCGTATATATGCATCTCATCTGAAGGATATCCGTGATTGATGCCGTTTTCCTTGATATATTTAGGATCTTCTTCATGAAATGAAAGAGGCATCTTTATACTTCTTGCACATCTCATAGCCTCTCTTGTAAGATTCTCATCAAGCAGAGGTCTGCCGTCATCGGTAAATCCTACTGCTCCGGCTTCTCGTAGCTCCTTCATATCAGCAAGTTCCTCACCTTTCATACCCTTTGTGATACAGGCACAGGTCTTTACATTGATATGTGTCTTTCTTCCCTTTTTCAGTACTTCAAACACTCTCTCAGTTGTATCAATAGGCGGTTTTGTATTTGCCATTGCCACAATAGTTGTAAAGCCTCCCCTTGCGGCAGCCCTTGCTCCGCTTTCTATATCTTCTTTGTATTCAAAACCCGGTTCTCTAAGGTGAACATGTACATCCACAAATCCCGGAGCGGCACATAATCCGCTACAGTCATATACCTTCAGTCTCTCACCGTTGGCTCTTGCCATAAGTGTCGCATCAAGATAGAGGTCTTTATCTATCTTTCTTACTCTTCCCTCAGATATCAGTATATCTCTTATATCATCAGTTCTTGTCTGTGGGTCAAGAAGTCTGACATTTTTCAGCATTATCATAAATGTGCTTTCCTTTCTAATCTTATTGGGAACATTATATCATATATCGACACAAATAAAAAAGGCGACCGCAACGCAATCGCCCAAAATTTTTAAAATTACTTAAGAGTAACCTGTGCTCCAACTTCTTCAAGCTGCTTCTTGATACCCTCAGCCTCTTCCTTAGAAACCTCTGTCTTAAGAACCTTAGGAGCTCCGTCAACAAGATCCTTTGCTTCCTTAAGTCCAAGTCCTGTAACTTCACGAACAACCTTGATAACCTTAACCTTCTGGTCACCTGTTGCTGTAAGCTCTACATCGAACTCTGTCTTCTCCTCAGCTGCTGCTGCGCCTGCACCTGCTGCTGCTACAACAACGCCTGCTGCTGCTGATACTCCAAACTCTTCCTCACAAGCCTTTACAAGCTCATTTAATTCAAGAACTGATAATTCCTTAATTGCATCGATAAACTCTGCAGTTGTTAACTTTGCCATTTAATAATCCTCCATTATATGTTTTTTTATGCTTCCGCTTCTTTGCTCTCAGCGATCTGATTAAGCACACGAGCGAAGTTTGTAATAGGTGACTGAATGCTTCCAAGAAGTCTTCCAATCAACTCGTCTCTTGACGGTACAGTAGCTATAACCTTGATTCCGTCCTGGTCATATGTAACACCGTCTACTACACCGGCCTTTAACTCAAGGTCCGGAGCTGTCTTAGAGAAATTGTAAAGTATTCTAGCCGGTGCAGTTGCATCTTCTTTTGAAACTGCAATTGCTGTAGGTCCTTCAAGTGAACTGTCAAGTGTCTCAAATGGAGTCCCCTTAGCAGCTATACGAATCATTGTGTTCTTATAAACTTTATAAGTTACACCTGCTTCTCTAAGTTCCTTACGAAGCTTTGTATCCTGCTCAGCGCTAAGACCACGGTAGTCAACGACTACAGCTGCCTGTGCACCGTCTAAAAGCTCAGCAATTTCCTTAACTATAGGCTGTTTTAATTCAATTTTTGCCATTTCTAACCTCCTTTATAGTTTCAGTAAAACCCGTAAAAGCTCTATAAGTGTAACAAAAAACTCTCTGCCGCAAAGACAGAGAGTGATAATACATCAAGTACTTAGTCACTTCCTCGGTAGGCGATACATACTTACGCCTAAGGCACCTACTGTCTACGGTCGTTTTACCGTAGCAAGGATACCAAAGAAATTTTCACTTGTCAAGTACTATTTTTATTTAATTTTCCACTGTATAAGCCGTATATGATAAAGTCCTAATATACCCCAAACTAAAATGTCCTGTTT